>NZ_MKVC01000007.1:0-22509 GCF_001899125.1 Dysgonomonas sp. 37-18
ATAAAAGATAGTAAAGAAGACGATCAAAAAAGGAAATAAAAAAAGGCTGTCATCTCGACAACCAATCTCAACTTTTTAACCATAAATCTAATACCATGAAAAACACAGTACAAAGATATATTGTGTTTCTGCTCAATACAATACCATATTTATGGTAAATGATAATCAAAAAGGCTTACTTTACTTTTTCTGAAAAATAAAAAATGTTAACTTTGAAGATAAAAGTAACAAACGCCTAGATATCATAAACTATGAGAAAAATAGTATTCATTCTGCTTACATTCCTATTCCTATATTCGTGTTCCGATGGCAATGATCTTGTTAAAGATGATGGTGATGATTCCGGCAACGGTAATAATTCTTCTTCGGTAAAAATCTCTTTAAAGGCAAAGGCGCAAGAGGCTAATATCCATACTATGATGGAATTTTACTTAGTGCCCGGTGAAGACTGTACAATGCTCGATATAATGGAGAGCTACGACTCTTTGGTTTGGCGTATAGAAGGAGAAAAAGGGCGTCTTAATTTGCTGTCTCATGGCGATAATTGGATGTCTTTAACGAATAAATGGGTACACTCTTTTTATGAAGAGAGCCACGGAAATGTTATCCTTGAGGGTTTTAAGGATGGTAAGGTAGTATTATCCGATTCGGTGAAAATTGATGTATACAATAAACGTGATTTTCTTGGATACAATTGGAAAGATATTACTTCTTCAACACATCGTACAGGAATAGCAAACATATTGAAACCTGAATTGGAAATTTCTTTTATAGAAAGGTATATCGATGGATTGCCTTCTTTATATGTCTATTTTGAGCCTGCTTGGGAAGTTGGTAGAGATGAAAAATTATCAAAGATTTTTTATACTCAGAATCAAGAGACCTTGATAAGAAACTATATTTCGAAGCTATACGGCGATCCGAAGTTCAGTTTCGAAAAAGATGCGGATAAACTTGTAGAATCATATCATAAGATATTTAAACAAGAAGAAGATGCTTACACACCTAGATATGTTTGGGAAACAAAAACAACCAATATTGCCTTAGTTTCAAAACACTTAGACTGGGGAGACTATCAAGCATATTATATTTATGCCGAACCCAGAAGCAATTGAGAGTCGTATAATCATATAATAAAATAAGACCCATCTCATAAAGGTGGGTTTTGTATTTATTTGTAACTTTAATACCGATTATAAAACTACCGATATGAAAAATATACATCTTATCTATTTTAGTCCTTCCCTGTCTACTCGCAAGATAATCCGCGAGATCGGCAAAGAGATGGGTGCAACGGTTAGAGAACATGACGTTACAATGGGATTCCCCGATACCTTGAACATCGAGAGTCATGATCTTGTCATATTTGGTATTCCTGTTTATGCAGGACGTGTACCTCAATTGGCAGTTGACGCATTTGAGAAGATAAAAGGCGATAAGACTCCCGCCGTGTTGGTATGCGTGTATGGCAACAGAAACTATGATGATGCCCTTCTTGAACTCAAAGATATATCCGAAGCAAATGGCTTTGTGCCCATAGCAGCAGGTGCTTTTATTGCACGCCATTCTATCTTCTCCGATGTTGCTGTGGGGCGTCCCGATAAGGAAGACAAGCAGGAGATTCAAAAATTTGCACAAGAATGTTTCCGATTATATCAATCTTACGACAAAAACAAACAATATAGCTTGCCAGACGTTAAAGGTAATTATCCCTATCGTGAACCAACACAGGGAGGATATGTCCCTACAGGTGATGATAGGTGCGACGATTGCGGAACATGTGTAAGTCAATGTCCCACAAGTGCCATACCAAGGAGTAATCCCAAAGTGACGAATATGGATTTATGCATCCGTTGCGCACGTTGTATTACTCTATGTCCTGAGCATTCGCGTGCGTTTAGAGGCGAATTATACGAAACTGTAAAAGCGAAATTTGCACCGCTTATGGCTGCACGAAAAGAGCCGGAAGTGTATATGTGTAAAATATAAAGGCGATATGAAAAGTGTAAAATGGGGTATAATAGGCGCAGGAGCCGTATGTGAAAGAAAAAGCGGACCTGCATTTTATGAGATAGAGCATTCATGGTTGCGGGCTATTATGCGCCGTGATGCAGAAAAAGCAGCGGATTTTGCCAAGCGTCACGGTGTAAGGAGATATTATACCGATGCCGACCAATTGATCAACGATCCGGAAGTGAACATTGTATATATAGCTACTCCGCCATATTTGCATAAAGAATATGCAATAAGAGTGTTGCAGGCAGGTAAGCCTGTTTATGTAGAGAAACCAATGGCCATGAGTTACGCCGAATGTCTCGAGATAGTAGACGTAGCGAAGCAGGCCAATCAGAAGTTATTTGTAGCACATTATCGCAGAGCACTGCCTTATTTCCTGAAAGTAAAAGATCTGATCGACAGTCAGGCTATCGGTAAGATTTTAACAGTCAATGTTCGTCTCTTCCGTCCTGCCAGTGCTTCCGATATGGATAAGCAGCAGCAGACGTGGCGGCTAAAACGTGAGATAGCAGGCGAAGGTTATTTTTTCGACCTCGCTCCACATACGCTCGATATACTCGATTTTCTTTTAGGTGAGATCACCGATGCCAAAGGGTATTATAGCAATCTGGGGGGATACTATGACGTTGCAGACACTCTGTCCGCAATTTTACAGTTCAAGTCGGGCGCGCAAGGTGTTGCCGAATGGTGCTTTATATCGTCCGAAAAGACGAGAGAAGATACGATCACCATTACAGGAACAGAAGGTTCTATTCGTTTCAGCACTTTCCAGTTTACGCCTATTCTCTTATCATCAACCGATAGAGAGCAGTTCTTTATGCCGGCTCAACCCGATCATATTCAACAACCGCTCATTCAGACAATAGTAGATGAACTCAGAGGTTCTTGTACGTGCCCATCTACCGGAGAGACCGCATTAAGGACGGCAAAGGTGATGGATATGATAATAGGGAAGATATAAATTGCAGCGATTTATCTGAGCCTCTTTCTCTCAAAGATGACCCGCGAGCAAGCCCAGTATACAACTACACTTACCGCGCACAGTCCCGAAGCAACCATATATAGTGTTTCGAAGGAAAAATATCCTGTGAGGTAACCACCTACCAGCATACCCAGTGCCAGGCCCAGATCGAACCCGATGAGGTAAGTCGAGTTGGCTGTCCCTCGCTGATTATTTTCGGCAAGATTGATATATAGTGTTTGCAGTGCCGGAAACATCATCCCGAATCCCACACCGATAAACAGCCCCGATATGCAGAAGGCATAAATATTATGAACCAGAGCAAATACAAGAAAAGCAATAGCAACGATAGCCATTGCCGATACATTTACCTCGTGTATCTTGCCTTTATCAACCAGTTTTCCCGCAAAGACGCGCGAAGCAATAATACCGCCCGCCCAAAACAGGAAGAAAATCCCCGCATTAGGAATACCTATTCCCTTGCCATACTGCGCAACGAACGGGCCTATCGTACCCCATGCAAAGCAGGGTAGGAGTTGGTTGAGGAATATAGGCCAGCCCTTGATGAGGAAAAAGCGGTCGAACGAAATTTTCTGTCTTTCTACTTTTGTCTTTATCGGTGCTTTTATAAGCGATACGGTGATAATACCCAGTGCTCCCATTGCAATGGCGCACCATAGCAATACATCAAACCCATAATGATTGTATATATGGATGGCTATAAAAGGGCCGATGGCCATCGCTACATTCATAAATGTACCATAGTAGCCAATGCCCTCTGCTCGCCGCTCTGAGGGAACAACATCTATCGCCAGCGTGCTCGACGATACGGTAGACAATCCCCAAGTGATGCCATGTATGAAGCGGACAACAATGAACAGTAAGACGGTTGTTGCCCAAAAATATCCGAAGAATATAAGTACATAGCACGAAAAAGCAATCAGCAGTATCTTCTTGCGAGAATATAAGTCTACGATAAATCCCGAAAAAGGACGAACAAACATCAGCGCAATGGCATACGATGCCAGCACAATACCCGTTTGAGATTGGGGAACGCCCATCTGTTCGGTAATATATAGAGGTATGGATGGCATTAGCAGATTGAATGAGCATGCCATCAGGAAGTTAGCCAAACATACATTGAGATAGCTTAACGACCAAAGTTTTGCTTTTTGTGACATATACGGTGTTGCCTAAAAACAAAATGCTTCCGATAATCAGAAGCATTCATTATACAATTATTTGATAAATCTTACCTGATTCCTAATTTCTGTTTTACTAACAATGTAGCATTAGTAGCGTCCGGAGTAACGAATGCTATAGACGGATTGGCAAGATCGTAAATACATACGAATCCGTTTTCGATACCTACCTGATAGATAGCATCCTTTAGTCTCTGGCGGAGAGGTTCTATCAGGGCTTTTTCCTGATTTTGGATATCCTCTTGTGCCACTTTCATAAAATCATTGATTTGACGCTCAAGCTCGTAAAGTTCTTGCATACGGCGCAAACGGATATTTTCCGCCATAGATGTCTGATATGATATGAAGTCAGAATATTTTTTATTATAATCATTCTGCATAACCTTCATCTCTTCCTTATACTTGTTATTCAGGTCGATCAACTGATTCGATGCTTTCACCTTTTCGGGCATAGCTTCGAGTAACTCGTTCGAATTAATAAACGCAATCTGCTGAGCAGTTTGAGCTGCCAGATCTTTCGCAAAAAATAAAGGAAGAATTATAAGGGTAGATATAAGAATAATTTTTTTCATCATGATGATTTGTCGTTTCTGTGTGTGACAATTTTCAAAATCTGACGAAGAAATTTTTGTAATCAACCGCAAAACTGATTGATAGTTGTGTGTTTCGGTGGCATGGTTAGTACCACCGACCTTCAAGGCAAGATTTGCTTGTAACAACTATCAATTGGTTTCTTAGGTTAAATCTTTATTATATTGGATACAAAGGTATACAATAATTTAATATTACAAAGTTTTCTTCACTTCTATTTCTTCAAATGGCTCAATAATGTCGCCAACTTTTATATCATTGTAGTTGTGGATGTTCAAACCGCACTCATATCCCGATGCAACTTCTTTCACATCGTCTTTGAAGCGTTTGAGCGATCCCAGCTCTCCCGAATAGATCACGATACCGTCGCGGATAAGGCGAATCTTGTTTGCACGTTTCAGCTTTCCTTCTTTCACCATACAACCGGCAACTGTTCCCACCTTCGTGATCTTGAACACTTCGCGTACTTCCACATATCCGGTTTGTACTTCTTTGATTTCAGGAGATAACATACCTTCCATCGCCGACTTCACTTCTTCTATAGCATCGTAGATGATAGAATATAAGCGGATTTCAACACCATCCTTGTCTGCGGATCTGCGTGCAGCCTGTGACGGACGCACCTGGAACCCGATAACGATAGCGTCTGATGCGGCAGCCAGCGTGATGTCTGATTCCGATATCTGACCTACGGCTTTGTGTATTACATTCACCTGTATCTCTTCTGTCGACAGCCTGATCAGTGAGTCTGCAAGAGCCTCTACCGAACCATCCACGTCACCTTTCACAATCACGTTGAGCTGTTGGAAGTTACCGATAGCAATACGGCGACCTATATCATCGAGAGTAAGTATTTTCTGTGTACGCAGACCTTGTTCGCGTTGTAGCTGTTCACGTTTTGTGGCTATTTCGCGGGCTTCCTGTTCTGTTTCCAGCACATGGAATATATCACCGGCCTGTGGAGCACCATTAAGACCTAGTATGAGTGCAGGAGCGGCTGGCGCAGCTGCATCTGTCGGTTGGTTACGCTCGTTAAACATTGCTTTTACACGACCGTAATATGTTCCTGCCAATACGATATCTCCTTTTTTGAGTGTACCGTTTTCTACAAGTACGGTAGACAGGTACCCTCTCCCTTTGTCGAGAGACGACTCGATAACCGATCCGGTAGCTCTCCTGTTAGGGTTTGCTTTCAGATCTAGAAGTTCAGCTTCCAATAGTACTTTTTCGAGTAGTTCATCTACGCCGAGACCTTGTTTTGCCGAGATATCTTGCGACTGGTATTTTCCACCCCAGTCTTCTACAAGGTAGTTCATTCCTGCCAGTGTTTCCTTTATCTTTTCAGGATTGGCACTTGGCTTGTCTATTTTGTTGATAGCAAACACGATTGGTACGCCTGCCGCTGCTGCGTGGTTTATTGCTTCCACGGTTTGAGGCATGACGCTGTCGTCGGCTGCTACAATGATAATTGCTATATCTGTTACTTTTGCTCCACGTGCACGCATCGCCGTAAAGGCTTCGTGACCCGGAGTATCGAGGAATGTGATACGTCTTCCCGATTTCAGTTTAACGTTGTATGCCCCGATGTGCTGGGTGATTCCCCCTGCTTCGCCGGCAATCACATTTGTTTGGCGTATGGTATCCAGTAGCGATGTTTTACCGTGGTCTACGTGTCCCATTACGGTAACGATAGGAGCACGAGGTTCCATATCTTCCGGATTATCTTCTTCCTCGTTTATTGCTTCCACTACTTCGGCACTTACGTATTCGGTTTCGAATCCGAATTCTTCGGCAACGATGTTGATCGTTTCAGCATCTAGTCGTTGGTTGATAGACACCATGATACCGATACTCATACAAGTAGAGATAACTTTTATCACAGGTACATTCATCATGTTGGCGAGGTCGTTGGCGGTTACAAATTCTGTAATCTTCAACACCTTGCTTTCGTGCATCTGTTGTTCGAGTTCCTCCTGTTGTCTTTGAGATACAGCTTCACGCTTCTCCCTTCTATATTTAGCCCCTTTGTTTTTTCCGCCTTTGCTAGTCAAACGCGCCAGGGTTTCTTTTATTTGTTTTTGTACGTCTTCTTCGTTTACGGCATGCTTGATGATAGGCTTGCGTACGCTGCGTTTCGATCTGTCACCTCCGGCATTTGGCTGTTGTTGTCCGCCACCGCCACCTTGAGGTATAGCTCCTTTCTCGATATCGACTTTTCCTTTTTTGATCCGATTGCGTTTTTTCTTCGATGCGTCATCATTGTCATCGTTGATCGCTTTTCGTTTCTTCTCTTCGTCTGTTTCTTTTTTCAACAGGCGAACAGTGTTTTCTTTCACCCTTTTCTGATCTTGCATTTCTTTTTCCAAGCGTTCTTTTTTCTTTTCGGCTTTGGTTTTCTTTGCAGGACGGGTTTTGTCGTTTATCGAACTTAGATCGATAGAGCCTTTTACAACAATGTTTGATTTTATTGTTGCCTTATTCAGCCTGAATATCTTATCTCCCTTTTCTTCAGTTTCTTCATTTGCGGGAGCTGTAGACGTTGGTTGAGGTTTATCCTCTTTTTCTTCGTCTTTCTCAATAATGGCTTTTTCTTCTTTTTGTATAAACACAGGTTCTTCTTTTGGTGTTTTTTCTATAGCCGGTTGCTTTATTTCTTCTTCGGCCTTAGGCTCTTCTTCTACTTTTTCTACAATAGGAGCCGGGGCTTCTGCTACTTCTATTTCTGGGGCTTTTACTTCAGGAACCTCAACCTTTGGTGCTTCAACAACCGGAGCCTCCACCTCAGGGGCTTGCTCTTCTTGTTTCACTTCTACTCTTTTTGGTCTGTTCAGAGCATCGAGATCAATCTTATCCACAATCTGCACATGCGGCTTAATGGATTCGGGTATCTCTGTTCTGATCACTTCCGGTTCACTTTGAGCTTTGGCTTCTTCCTCTTCTTTCTTAGCCTGAGCTTTGACAAGCTCTTTCTTTTCTTCTCGTCTGCTTAATAGTGCATCGATGTCGGAGTCTCGTCCGAATTCTTTTACCAGCAATTCGTATTGTTCACTGCCAATTTTAGTATTCGGGTTTGATTCTACATCAAAGCCTTTCTTATGTAGGAATTCAACAAGGCTGCTGATTCCTACATTCAAATCTTTGGATATTTTTATTAATCTTATCGACATATATTTTTTTTAATTCTAAAAATAGACAGTGAACCCAATAAATGCTTCTGAAAACAGATGAGGTTGGCTTTCTCCAAATACAAAAGTATTAAGAAATCAGCTAATCACCAAATAAAGCTTAAGCTTCATCATCAAATTCGGCACGTAAAATATTGAGTACTTCGTCTACAGTGTTTTCTTCAAGGTCGGCTTCCTGTATGAGTTTGTCTCTGTCGGTAGCCAACACGTTTTTAGCTGTAACACAACCAATTTTTTTCAATTGATCGATAACCCATCCGTCGATTTCGTCGCGGAACTCGTCTAAGTAGATATCTTCTTCGTCGAAGTCGTCGATGTCGCGGTACACATCTATCGTGTATCCGGTAAGCATACTGGCCAGCTTGATATTGAAACCGCCCTTACCGATAGCAAGTGATACTTCTTCGGGACGCAACAATACTTCTGCACGTTTTTCTTCTTCGTTGATCTTCACCGAAGTTATTTTGGCTGGGCTAAGAGCACGTTGTATATACAGGTTCATATTCGACGTATAGTTGATAATGTCGATGTTTTCGTTACGCAACTCTCTCACGATTCCATGTATACGCGATCCTTTCATACCCACGCAGGCACCCACAGGGTCGATGCGCTCGTCGTACGATTCTACGGCTACTTTGGCTCTTTCTCCCGGTATGCGGGCTATGTTTTTTATTGTGATCAGTCCGTCGTTTATTTCAGGAACTTCGAGCTCGAGCAATCTTTCGAGGAATGTCGGTGAAGTTCTTGATAAAATAATCTTCGGATTGTTGTTCTTATTGTCAACTCTTTCTACTACTGCACGAACATGCTCGCCTTTGCGGAAAAAGTCGCTAGGGATCTGTTCTGTTTTAGGCAAAAGAAGTTCTTCTTTTTCGTCATCGAGCAGCAGGATTTCTTTTTTCCATATCTGGTAGACTTCACCCGATACGATTTCACCTATCTTCTCTTTGTAACGGTTATATAAGCTTTCTTTTTGCAGCTCAAGTATTTTGGATGTCAACGTCTGGCGAAGGTTGAGGATGGCACGACGTCCGAAGTCTTCGAAAAACACTTCGTCTGTCACTTCTTCTCCTACCTCAAAGTCTTCGTCTATCTTTTTGGCTTCCGAAAGTGCAATTTCTGTATTATCATCCTCTAATTGATCGTCTTCTACGATGACACGGTTGCGCCATATCTCAAGGTCTCCTTTGTCGGGGTTGATGATTACGTCATAATTATCATTCGACCCAAACAGTTTTGCTATTACATTGCGGAAAGAGTCTTCGAGCACACTGATCATAGTCATTCTGTCTATGCTCTTCAGTTCTTTAAATTCTGAAAATGTATCAATTAGATTGATAGTTTCTTTCTTAGCCATGGTTGTTATTTAAATCTTATTAAATATTTTGTATGTTTTACGTCTTGATAAACAAAAGAGAAATCTTCGTCTACTGCAACTTTCTTTTTCCCTCCATCGGGTTTCACCATCTTGGTAACGGTAATTACAAAAGAATTATCGTCGCACGATTTGAGTACACCCGAAAGTTTTTGTCCTTTCTTCGTCAGCACTTCCACTTCGTTACCAATATTTTTCTTGTACTGGCGTGGTATTTTTAGAGGAGAAGTAATACCTGCCGATCCTACTTCGAGCTCAAAATCTTCCGCATCCCTGTCCAGATGCGATTCTATATTACGGCTCAATGCAATGCAGTCGTCAATGCTTACACCTTCGTCGCTGTCTACTTCTACAACAATAGCATTGCCGGGCTTTACCACTACATCTACAAGAAACATTGTTGTTCCTTCGAGATATTTCTCTGTGATATCTTTAATGAGTTCTTTTTCTATCATCTTTTTACCAAGTAATAAAAAAAGGAAGCCATAGCCTCCTTCTCTCCCTTTTGTATTTCGGATACAAAATTAGGGAATTTTATTTTTTTTTCCAAATTTTGGAAGCGAATATCTTGATCTTAAGATTTTTTATTTATACAGGTTGAGTATATTCCCCGCCGATTTGCTTCCTGTTAACGGCTTTTACTCCCTTTATTTTGGCTAAGCGAGCGCATAATGCTTGCAAATCGTTCACATCGTGAACGTTTACCACGATTCGCCCTTCAAATACACCATCGTTGGATTCTATGCTCATATTTTTGATATTCAGTGATCCTGCCGTAATCACTTTTGTGATGTCGTTGAGCATTCCTATGCGGTCGATACCGTTTATGGTGATTGCCGAAATGAACGGAAATTGTGTATAGCTACCCCATTCGAGGTTTACAATCCTGTTGCCGTGGCTGGCTTTTAACTTGAGTGCTACGGGGCAGTTTATGCTGTGTACTTCTACTTCGTTGTTGTCTGTAATATATCCGATTACCTTGTCGCCCGGAATAGGGTTGCAACAGGTTGGCATTATAAAATTCTTGTTGAAAGAATCTTCTTCGAGGATATATGTTTTTTTGGGATCTATCGGTTCGTTCTCCGATATTTTTGTTTCTGCTTTCCCTATCTTTTTGCCTACATGCAATGCCTGTTTCATGTAGCTGAATATGCCATTGTTAGGGTTTTGCCTTTTTAGGGTCAGCAGCTTTTCTATTTTCTGAGGCAGTGCTATTTCTTGGTTGCCGATAGCATAGAAAAGGTCTTCTTTATTCGTTTTCTGATAGTAGTCCATCATTTTGTCGAGGATGGGCTGCGTGATCTCTATCGTTGAACCTTCTGTGCTTTTGTAAAGCATTTCCTCTCCTTGCTTAGCGATGTCCCTTTTCAGTTTTCGCAGAGCATATTCTACCTTTGTGCGGGCTTTGGCAGTAGTAACGATGCTCAGCCATTCCAGCTTAGGAATCTGCGATTTGGATGTAAGTATTTCTACCTGATCTCCGCTTTTTAGCTTTTCACTTAGCGGAACAAGCTTATGATTTACTTTGGCGCCGATGCAATGGTCTCCGATGTCGGAGTGCAGATCGTAAGCAAAGTCTAAAGCTGTGGCTCCCTGCGCCAATGTCCTGATTTCACCTTTTGGGGTGAATACGAATATTTCTTGCGAAAAAAGATTAAGCTTTATTGTATCCAGAAAGTCCAAAGCATTGGGGCTTGGGCTTTCCAGTATTTCCTGAATTGTTTTCAGCCACTTGTCTAGCTCGGTATCTTCTTCTATTTTACCTTCTTTGTATTTCCAATGTGCCGCAAAGCCTTTTTCTGCTACATCGTCCATTCGGCGGCTGCGTATTTGTATTTCGACCCACTGCCCGTCGGGTCCCATTACGGTGAGGTGCAGTGCTTGATAACCGTTGGCTTTAGGGCGGCTTACCCAGTCTCGGATACGATCGGGGCGAAGCTTGTAAATATCTGTTATGACGGAATATATATCCCAACATCGCTTTTTCTCGTCTACACCGAGTTCGTTTTCAAAAATGATGCGGACAGCGAATATATCATATATCTCCTCGAATGGTACACCTTTGGCTTGCATCTTATTCCAGATAGAATATACTGATTTGTCTCGAGCCCTGATTTCGTATTTGAATCCAAGCTCATTCAGTTTTTCTATAACCGGTTGTGCAAAATGCTCGTAGAGGTCTTTTCTGGAGAGGTGTGTTTCTTGAAGTTTGGATGATATTTCCTGGTATATTTGTGGATTTTCCCATTTGAAGCTGAGTTCTTCAAGTTCTGTTTTTATGGCAAATAGTCCTAAGCGATGGGCGAGGGGAGCATAAATAAACATGGTTTCTCCGGCTATCTTGTATTGCTTGGCCGGCGCCATAGACCCCAATGTGCGCATGTTGTGCAGGCGGTCGGCTATCTTGACCAGAATAACACGGATATCGTCCGACATGGTAAGGAGCAGTTTCCTGAAATTCTCGGCCTGTGCCGAAACATTCTCTCCAAACATACCACTCGATATCTTTGTGAGCCCGTCTACAATCTGAGCTATTTTTTCGCCAAAGAGAACTTTTATATCTTCTACTGTATATTCGGTATCTTCTACCACGTCGTGCAGCAATGCCGCACAGATGGATGTGGAACCCAGCCCTATCTCACCGCAGACAATGCGTGCGACGGCTATCGGGTGCATAATATATGGCTCTCCCGAGCGGCGACGGGCTCCTTTGTGAGCCTCCTTTGCCAGAAGGAAAGCTTTGGTTATAATTTCTACCTTGCGCCTGTGGTTCGTCTTAAGATAATCATCGATCAGACCGTTAAATTCCGACTCGATGGCTAAATCATCATTCGTATGTGTATCCTCTTTACCCATAAATATTCAGTAAGGATACAAAAATAATAAATTCAACGATAATTAACAGCAAGAGTGTTGTAATAAAGTGGTTTTAACAATAATGTTTTATTTCCTTATTAGTTGCCGGCTGTAAGCGTTTCGTCTTTCGTTGGCTGTTGGGCTTTGATATTAGATGCACCTTCGGTTCTACTGTCGGGAAGAATGATTAATAATCGTTGTCCAACCTTTGCTACATTCGATGACAGCTTATTCCAAGTTATGATCTCCTTTTTTGTTACATTATAGCGTGAAGCTATCTGTGTAATGGTTTCTCCAATTCTTACTTTGTGGTATATAATTTTGGATTCGCCTGCCGAGCGGGTTTCTTTAGCAGTAGAGTTGTCATCCTCATCGTCTTCATCGTCTGAAGCTATGCGTACACGAGGAAGTTGAGACTCATCTCGTTCTGTTCCTACTTTTTTCAGGTAGGTATCGAACAGTGATGCTGTAAAGGCTGTGTCGATTTCTACTGTTGGCAATATTGGCTCACTCAGTTTGTTTTGCACAGCTACTTCTTCTTCTACCTCAATATATTTCGTTTTCTGAATCTTTAGTTGCTTACCGGCTATCAGGCTATTGCTTTTTATATTGTTCCATTTTTTTAGCTGAGCCACTGTTGTTCCGTTTTTCTTTGCTATCCCTGCCCAAGTATCACCTCTGCGAACTTTGTAGTATGAGGTTACTGTTTTGGCTTCGGTTTTTTTAACGGTATTTACCGACTTATTGCTAGTGTTGTCCGAGCTTTGGGTATTGGATGCCAATACTGCTTCGCCTGATTGTTGTTCTGCCTTTTGCGGAACTTCACGATATATTTTCAGGCGTCTGCCTACTGTCAGTTTGTTAGAAGACAGGCTATTCCATTGTTTTATCTGATTGGATGTTACTCCGTATTTGCTTGCCAGCTTAGATAGTGTGTCTCCTCTTTTTACCCGATAAGTAATTGTTTTGGAGCCGGATGTGCCTCCGCCAACTACGTCTAATCCTGCAACCTTGCGGTGCGGCATCAGCTCTTCAAACTTATGAGCATATATTGTATCCTTGTTTTCTATAAATGCAGATACTTTTTGTATTGGCAGGTTCAGCGCATATCCTTTGTATTCGCCGGGTATTATGTCGCTCTTAAACTGGGGGTTGAACTGGCGCAAGTCGTCAACAGATACATTTATTATATCGGCAATTTGCTGGAAGTGCACGTTTTTATTAATCATCAACGAGTCCATCGATGCCGGATTGCTGCATTCTATAGGGCAGATATTATGATCGTTGTAATAATTCATTATATATGTAGCAGCAATAAATGCAGGTACATATCCTCTGGTTTCGCGGGGCAGATAAGGGTAGATAGCCCAATAGTCGGTTTGTCCGCCACTGCGTCGTATGGCTTTGTTTACATTTCCCGGTCCGCAGTTGTATGCAGCAATTACAAGATTCCAGTCGCCATAGATAGAGTATAAATCTTTTAGGTATTTGGCTGCGGCATTTGTCGACTTCATCGGGTCGCGGCGTTCGTCTACCAAACTGTTTATCTCCAGATCGTACATCTTTCCGGTACTTGCCATGAATTGCCAAAGTCCTGTTGCTCCTACTCTTGAGCGGGCAATAGGATTGAGTGCCGATTCTATAACGGGCAGATATTTTAGTTCGAGAGGTAATCCTTCACGGTCGAGAGCTTCTTCGAATAGAGGAAAATAAAACTTTCCTTCACCCAGCATGTAGCTCACCTGGTTTTTTCTACGTCCGGCATACATTTCTATATAGCTTCTGACTACAGGATTGAATACCATTTCCATCTTGGTGGGCAGGCTATACAAGCGGCGGATGTAAATCGAATCGTCAAAAATGATTGGCAGGTCGCTTAGCGATTTGCAATCGTCTCCATATTTAACATTTTTACTCCATGTAGACAACAACTGGTCGTAATTTTGCTCCATGTCTGCAGGGAAAACAATCGAATTGTCTGTGATTGTGTCGCGTAATGCGAGAGATTTGCGATTACTTTGCCCGACGACTGCGAGTGAGCAGCCAATAAGAAATCCGGTAAATATAATTTTTCTCAGCATAAGTGTTTTTTTATGATACATAGCAAGGGATAGGAACCCTGCTTAGTTTAAAAATTTATAATACATTGAAGCCCGAAAGCGGCTTTAGAATAGGGTGTCGGTATCCAGATCATGGGTTCAATCCGCATGGATAGATCCGGAGACATATCAAAATCATATAATTGAGCATCGACATACGCGTCGATCATACATAGTGCATATACTCCAACCGAAGCAATAATAGCCAAGTCGCGATTTCTTCTGAAAAAGTCCTTCTGACGTTTGAATATATCAATATAACGTTGCTTATTTGCTTGGATATCTTTATTGCTATAATAATTCAGATAGCTGGTTCCTGTACCCAATACCAGGTCTTTATAAGCCTGCGAATACTCGTTGTACCGTGCTCCATTCCATGTTATGGCATAGGTAAGCCCTAATGCGCCTCCATAGATAATGGGTAGTTTCCAGTATTTGCGG
This sequence comes from Dysgonomonas sp. 37-18, assembly GCF_001899125.1. Taxonomy (NCBI): domain Bacteria; kingdom Pseudomonadati; phylum Bacteroidota; class Bacteroidia; order Bacteroidales; family Dysgonomonadaceae; genus Dysgonomonas; species Dysgonomonas sp. 37-18. The sequence continues at coordinate 14,727 of NZ_MKVC01000007.1, forward strand.
TTATAAATTTGCCCTGCTCCGGGGAAGATAGCCGAGTATAAGACTGCCTTTTTAGAGTCAGGCTTAAACTCAGGTTTGCCAATCGTAATTATAGAATCAGCTAATACCACTACAGGTTTTTCCTTTATCAGCGGAGATACGGTATCACTCTTGATAGCGTTTTCTTTTGCTTCCCGCCGTGCATTTTTGAGAATGGTAGAATCGTTTGGAAGTGCCTCCTGAGCATTGCTACTCAGACAAAAGTTCCCTAAAACGCAACACAAACCAATTATTAACCCCTTCCTCATATAGATATTACGGAGAATACTTCGTTTTATTTTTTTAATTGGTCAAAAATAGCTATAATTTTTTCCAGATCTTCTTCCGACTTGAAAGGGATGCTTATTTTCCCTTTTCCTTTTTCGTTGCAAGTCAGTTGAACCTTTGTAGAAAAGAATTTTGATAAATGGTCTTTCAACAATTCAAATTCTTCGGGTGTCGCCTTTTTTATCCCCGCTTTTTTTACGGTTTCTACTGCTTTCTCTTCTTTAAGCAGATCTTCAAGCTTTTCTCCCTTGCTGATAGCTCTTACGTATTCTTCTACTTTGCGCACCGACAGTCCTTCTTCAAGTATCAGTTCGTATACTTCGAGCTGAGCCGCAGGGTCTTCGAGAGTGACAAGTGTGCGGGCGTGTGCCATATCTATCTTCTTGTCTCTGATGCCCATTTGTATTTCAGCCGGAAGCTTCAACAAGCGCAGATAGTTGGCTATTGTTGTCCTTTTCTTTCCTACACGTTCGCTTAGTCGTTCCTGTGTAAGATCATATGTTTCTATCAGATTCTGATATGCCAAAGCTATTTCTATCGAGTTGAGGTCTTCACGCTGGATATTTTCCACCAGGGCCATCTCCATCACATTTTCGTCCTCTGCCGTTTTTATATATGCAGGGATTGTAGTCAGGGAGGCCATGAGTGAAGCTCTGTAGCGACGCTCTCCGGCTATGATCTGATATGAATCTTCGTTTATTTTTCGTAAAGTAATTGGCTGTATAACACCTATCTGCCGAATAGAAGATGCAAGCTCTTGTAATGCTTCGTCATCAAAAATACGTCTTGGCTGATCGGGATTAGCCTGTATTTTCGACAATTCTATTTCGTTGATAGAGGAAGAGCCTTCGGTCTTTACTTCGTCAATGGCAATCAGTGCATCGAGTCCTCTTCCTAAAACCATTTTTTTAGCCATAATTGTTAGTTATATATTCTACAGAAAAACAAAGTTAAGAATTTTTCTCAATAAGCTCTTGCGCCAGCTGCATATGATTGATCGCTCCTTTGGAGGCTGCATCATATACTAATACCGGCTGAGCGAAACTTTGCGATTCGCTGAGCTTGATATTTCGCTGTATAACGGTAGTAAATACCAAGTCTTGGAAGTGGTTTTTCACCTCTTCATATATTTGGTTTGCCAAACGTAAACGGGCATCGTACATCGTGAGAAGGAATCCTTCTATTTCTAATGCCGGGTTTAGCTTGTTCTTTATTATCTTTATTGTATTCAGTAATTTGCTGATTCCTTCGAGGGCGAAATATTCGCACTGCACGGGTATGATGATAGAGTCTGCCGCTGTAAGCGCATTTACTGTAATCAGCCCCAATGACGGAGAGCAGTCGATGAGTATAAAATCATAATCGGCCTTCATGGGAACTAACACTGCCGCTAGTTGTTTTTCCCTATTTTCTATATTCAGCATTTCCAGTTCGGCACCTACCAGATTGATGTGCGAAGGCAGTACATCAAGGCGTTCTATGTCGGTCTTTACGATTGCATCTTTGGGCAATGCTGTACCGATAAGGCATTCATAGATCGTTTTGTTTACTTTCTTTATGTCTACCCCAAGTCCGGAAGATGCATTTGCTTGAGGGTCGGCGTCTACTACCAGTACCTTTTTTTCGAGTGCTGCCAATGATGCCGCCAAGTTGATTGTGGTGGTGGTTTTTCCTACGCCACCCTTTTGATTAGCTAATGCTATAATTTTACCCATAGAGAAAGTTAATAATAAAATTTCCGAGGACAAATTAAATAAATAAAAATAGGATTTAGAAGTTAAATATGTGTAACAAGATATTTTTTGTTGAAAAGTCAGGCAGATTGTTAATAAAAGCCGAGCGCATTTATCTGCTTGTACACCAAAAGCTATGAATTAACAGCCAATAGTTTTTTCACGCTTTTCAGCCAGCCCTGATAGTCGAATCGGGCAACAGCCTTGTGGAGGTCTGCACTGTATTTAACGGATAGGGTAGGGTTGTCCAAAACCATCTTCATGCCCTGATAAACTCCTTCGGTACTATTATCTACAAGAATGCCGTATTTGCCTCCGTCTACAATGTCGGCGGGGCCTCCGCAGTTAGTTGTTATCACAGGTGTTTTTAGTGCCATCGACTCGAGTAAGGCGAGTGAAAAGCTTTCTCTCTCTGATACACATAGCGACCATTTGCATTGTAATATATAAGGAAAAGGATTGTCGATGCGTCCTTTCAGCGTGATTGTGTCCTGTAGGTGTAATATTGCAATAGAATCTTGCATCGATTGGCTATCCATGCCTTCGCCTATTATATATACATGGAAATCATACCCTTCTTCTTTTAACTTCCTTGCTGCACTAATCAGTCTGTCGGTGCGCTTTTCGGGAGAAGTGCGTGTCAGTAATATGAAGTTGGTTTGTCCTTGCGGTAGGGTTTCTATCGTTTGTTTCGATTTTTCTATCGCTTTTGTAAGGTCTATAGCGTTGTATAATACCCGTATATCCTGATTGGGACTTGTTCCATTGTGCAACACCGAGAGGTATGCGTTTTTGGCTGCATCCGATACGCATATTATTTTATCGAAATGGTTGTATGACGTTTGCACAAGCTTTAATTGCTTCTTGTTGAGCCATACGGAAAATTTATCTCGCAAAGAATCTGTTTCGTATATCCGTTTATATAAAATATTGTGTATCCATAAAATTTTAGGTAATTGCATCTTGCTGAATATACGAGCAAAGAATGTTTCTTTGAAACAAACGATATGGTCGTAGTCAGATTCTTTTATGCCTTTCCATTTCGCAAACAAGCGGGGAAAGAATACCATAAAATTCTCTCCCAACTTTTTTTTCAGGTGCGATGTATTCTCTTTGTATATATACTTTATGGTAATGGATTGTGATATTTCTTCGATCAATATATTCTTGTCCGAAGGCATTGGCAAAAGAAGCGTGATCACACACTCTTTACCTGCCAGATGATTGAGCAGGCTCACCAATAGCTTTTCGGTTCCGCCTGTTTCCATGCCATCGTTGAAGAATAAAATACGTTTCATCTAAGAAATTATTTTAGCTACAGCTTCTACCCAATGCGGCTCACTGTTGAGGCAAGGGATATATGTAAGGTCTGTACCTCCTTGTTTTAGGAACAGTTCTTTTGTCCTTATGTCTATATCGTATAATGTTTCCAGATTGTCGGCAGCAAAGCCCGGAGCAACCACCAGCAGTTTCTTCTGACCTTCTTCTGCCAGTTCTTTTACTATTTCATCCAAGTCGGGGCCCAGCCATTTCTTGCCCATCGCCGAGTGGTAGGTTTGGCGGGTTTTCTTCGTGTCTATACCCAGCTCCTTGATCACAAGCCTCACTGTTTCTTTGGTTTGATATACGTAGTCGAATTCTTTCCCTTTCTTCCAGCCTTCTTCTACATGGTCGAGCGGCAGGCTATGGAAACTGAAAATAATTTTGTCGTATTCTTTTTCGATATATGGTCGTATACTTTCGGCTAAAGCAGAAATATAGGCAGGATGATTGAAGTACGGCTCTATAAATTTTAGTCTGAAAGGGTATGGACGTTTAAAAAACTCTTTGCCAACCTGATCTACCGCTGTCTTGTACGATGATTCTGCATACTGTGGAAACAGTGGGAACACAACCACCTCGTGCAATCGGTTATTCTTGCTCATCAGGTAATCGAGTGCGGCTGTCGTATCGGGCTGTCCGTATCTCATGGCGGGTTCGGTGGGGAGACCTGTGAGCTCTTCCAGCTTTTCGGACAATTGTTTTGCCTGATGTATCAATGGTGAGTCGTCGAGCGAATTGTCCCAGATGAGTTCGTAATGCGCTGTAGAGCTGAACTGACGGAGCGGAATAATAATTCCGTTGACCAAGATAGGTCGAAACCAATCGGGAACGGTCATCACATAGGGGTCTGAAAGCATCGATCGGATAAAGAATTTTACATCTTTTCGTTCACATGTCTTCGGACTGCCTGTATTTACTATTAATACTCCTCTCATTTTTCTTCTAAAAAAGACACCATACACTCCCGGAAAGGAAAATATGGTGTCGCGTTATTATATAAATATCTTATAAACTAACTATACATATGTTTCCAAAAGTAGGACATTGCCTTCGGGGCTGATGCTTACGCTTTGTGTGTCGGCAGGGATAAGGATTGTTTCGCCTTGCTTCACACTCAGGTCGTTGCCTTTGTTGTCTCGTATATTGCAAGCACCTCCCATACAAATATAAGCAACAAATGAGTCATTGTCACTATAGTCTCTTGTAATATCTTTGGTAAGCTCAAGCAGATTGGTTGTGAAATATCTGCACGATTCCAGTTCTACCGGTTGATTTTCCTTGCGGGTATATGCTGTTTGGTAGCTGTCGTACAATTTATAATCGATAGCATCCTTTGCCAGTTCGGTATGCAGTTCGCGTCCGTTACCGTTGGCATCTTTACGGTTGTAGTCGTAGATGCGGTATGTGATGTTCGATGTTTGTTGTATTTCGGCGATGAATGTTCCCGCACCGATTGCATGAACACGTCCGGCAGGCAAGAAGAATACATCTCCTTTTTTAACGTCATGTTTTGCAAGATAATCTACAAATGTATTGTCTTCAATGCTTTTTACATATCCATCGGGAGTTATTTCTTTTTCGAATCCCGAATACAGGAATGCGCCCGGAGCAGCATTGATAACATACCACATTTCGGTTTTCCCGAAAGAGTTGTGTCTTTTCTTTGCCAGTTCATCGTCAGGATGTACCTGTATCGACAGATTGTCGCGTGCATCTATAAACTTGATAAGCAAAGGAAATGTAGTGCCGAACGTTTCGAAATTCTTCTTTCCGAGCAACTGCTCTTTGTATGTAGAAATAATTTCGTCGAGACTTTTGTTTTCCAACGCACCGTTGGCCACTACCGAAACGTTGCCTTCCACACTCGATATTTCCCAGCTTTCGCCGATCCCTTCCTGAAGCGGGCTTACGTTTTTAAACTTACATATTTCGTCTCCCCCCCAGATGATAGATTTGAGGATAGGTTTAAATTTTAATGGGTATAAACTCATTTGGTTGAATATTTATTTTTGTGATTACACGGAATATCCGTGATTGCGATTAATCTATTTTCGTGATTTCCGATCAGTATACTTACGTTTATTGTATGCTTTTCAAGAAATCAGAACAAAAATAGTCAATCTTTTTATTATTATCCGTTATTATTTAATTTACCTAAATAAGTGCAATCTTTATTTATAAAAATTTAATATATTCGTAGAAACTTACTAAGCACACAAACTTACAGTTACACGATAATAGAGTACACTATGAATTTTATTTTTGGAACAAGGGGAACGTCTGCTTCTCCTATTCACACAGGACAGTCATGCCCTGCATGTGGTAAGGAAGATTCTATTCTGATGATGCCATATCAGCGTTATTTTCATCTGCTTCAGATTCCTTTATTTCCCACAACTAAACACTTCATTCCTGTTTGTTGTTCATGCGAAACATCGTTTACTATTCAACAATTTCCCGTGACGGACGAAATTCGCAATCGGTTTAGAACTCCTCGGTGGATATTCATTATGCCATCTGTGCTCGCACTACTAGTCATCTTTATTCTTGTATGGGTTGTAATAAACGCTATATCCGGCGAAGTGGATATAAAAGACAAAGTAGAGAATCCACAGGTCGGTGACGTTTACTATGTGAGGTACGACAAAAATGAATATAGCCTGATGAAGGTTGCGTCATTTACGGTCGATTCTATTTATTTTTATTTATCTCCCGGTAGAGCCGAAGATAGAGGGCTGGATATGCTGCCCGGAGTTGATGTTTATGATACAATCTTAAAGAAGGGTTTTTCGAAGAATGAACTGAAATATAATTCGGTGAAAGAAGTGGTAATATTGAAGATTGAAAGATGAAAATTGCCTTAAAGATAGACTCCTTCTACCTTTAAGGCAACTTGTTTTATCTGATAGCTAGTCTATTTTTCTCAGTACAAAAGCTGTACGCGCAGGTATATACAACTTGAGCCAGCCTTTTCCGTCTTTGTGGTATAGCTCGTCATGTATAGTGAAGTGTTCTATACTGTCGTCCGTCAGGCCATTACCTCCAAAAGCGAGAGAGTCGGTATCGAGCACCACCTGATATTTTCCTTCGGGAGCAAGGAATCCATAATCGTAGAACGATTGGCTCGGGTTGAAACTGAAAACAAATATCAGATTGCCACGCATGTAGGCGAGCACCTGGTCTTCGTCCTTATCCCACAATCTTATAATAGGTGTTTGCTCAAATTTCTTTTCCGATTTTAGAAGCGAAAGCATGGCTTTATCAAAGTCGCCCAAATAATGATAGCGCAGGTCTTTGTTGTCGGCCAGCCACCATTGTCTGCGGGCATACTTGTGCGACCACCCATTGCCCTCGCGAGGGAAGTCTACCCATTCGGGATGCCCGAATTCGTTACCCATAAAGTTGAGGTAGCCACCATTGATTGTTGAGGCAGTTGCAAGGCGTATCATTTTATGCAGCGCTATTCCTCTGTCGGTGGCATACGAGCTGCCGTAATGCTTCGACATATACCAATACATATCAGAGTCTATGAGCCTGAATATTATTGTTTTGTCGCCTACCAATGCTTGGTCGTGGCTCTCGGCATAAGAGATTGTTTTCTCTTCCTCACGGCGATTTGTCAGTTCCCAGAATATGCTTGTAGGATGCCAGTCTTCGTCTTTTCGCTCTTTGATGATTTTTATCCAGTAGTCGGGTATGTTCATCGCCATGCGGTAGTCGAAGCCGTATCCGCCGTCTTTTATCTTCGTAGCCAGCCCCGGCATGCCGCTTACTTCTTCTGCTATGGTAATGGCGTTTGGACGTACTTCGTGGATTAGCTTGTTTGCCAATGTAAGGTAGCAAATGGCATCGTCGTCTTCGTTGCCGTTGTAGTAGTCCTCATAGCCGCTAAAGTTATCTCCCAGTCCGTGCGAGTAATAAAGCATAGAGGTGACCCCATCGAAACGGAATCCGTCGAAGTTGTATTCCTCGAGCCAAAACTTACAGTTGGAAAGCAGGAAGTGTATGACCTGACTTTTTCCATAGTCGAAAATCAATGAATCCCAAGCCGGATGCTCGCGCCTGCTGCCTCCATGAAAATATTGGGTGTAAGAACCGTCGAATCGCCCAAGTCCTTCTTTTTCATTTTTTACGGCATGCGAGTGTACGATATCCATAATCACGGCTATACCCATCGCATGCGCATCGTCTATCAGGTGCTTTAACTCGTCGGGTGTGCCAAAGCGTGAAGATGCCGCAAAAAAGCTGGAGACGTGATATCCGAACGACCCGTAATACGGATGCTCCTGTATAGCCATTATCTGGATAGCATTATAGCCGTCTTCTTTGATACGGGGAAGCACATTTATTCTGAACTCTTCGTATGTACCCACTCTTTCGTCTTCTACAGCCATCCCTATATGGCACTCGTAAATCAGAAG
>NZ_MKVC01000008.1:0-189267 GCF_001899125.1 Dysgonomonas sp. 37-18
TAAAAGTGGGAGAGTAGGTTACCGCCGTTTTAAACGCAAAGTCCGTATACATCTAATTGTATACGGACTTTTGCTATTAATACAATCCAAGCATACAAAGAATGATAGAAAGATACAAATACATACAAAGAAGAAGGATCTCATAAGCCAATGAGATCTTTTATTTAGATGATGGAAATAAATACTAATATATTCATCTTTAAATTATTCTTATGTTACATCCTCTATTTTACCTTTTTTAGAAACCTTAATATAGTTTCAAATAATTAAAAGATAAATTCTCATATTTTTTTCTAACTTTGCACGCTCTGCATTATCATAAATATTCAATAATCAAACTATTAAAAGTTTTATAACGCAAACTAATGAAGCTATATTAAGCTCCAATGAATTTTATGCATATGTTTGATATTGAAAAAATTGTTCAGAAAAAGAGGATTTATTGATCATTTTATTGAGCAGATAATGTATTGATTATCTTTTTAGGAGGATATACCATCTAATTATAATTTAGACATAAAATAAAAATATTATATATTTTGCTATTTCTGAATATATTAGGATATATCATTGAATAAAGGAGACAGAAAATCAAGCAAAGAAGTATAATATATTGTATATGATTTCAGAGACTTTTACAAGATTATAATAAGACCGATACAAACGAATTAGAAAAGTACAGGAGAACTATACTTATATTTGATCATAAACAAACAACAATAAAGGGTAACAATATGCTTAATCCTATAAAGAAGAGAATGGGTAATTTGGTAGGTAGTAATAAGATATCAATAGCTCATTTGCAACAAACAGAGGGTAATTATGCAGATGCGATTCGTGATTTTAATAGTGGGAGATTTACTAATTTCAGCTATGGTTTATTGCCTCCTAGCAAAGGTGAAAAATCATCATGTGATCTGAAAATCAAAGAAAAAAATGGAGATAAAATAGAAATAGAGTTGAAACAATGTAATGCTATTACCTCTAGAGGTGGTCGTATAGATATAAAGCCTATTAATCATTCTGACTTTGTGCTACTAGATTATGATTTTAGTCAAGAGATTGAAGATAATAAACATTGGAATGTTGTTTTAGTTGTAGAACCATTTTATAATAAGTGTCAAGGTATTGTAAACACTCAAGAAACATCATCTAATTATAAACAAACCTATCATTTGTCTATACAACCAATAGGACAAATTCCGGAAGACGAATTCGGAATATATCATCTTATTCTAGGACGGATTATTAAAGAAGATAATAATTACAGTATGGATTCGAACTATATTCCTCCAAGCGTAATGATGAGCAGCCATCCTGATCTAGAAAAATATTATGAACTATTTGGAAAATACCTTAATGAGATTGAAATTTCATCTCAAAGTATTATTCAAAAAATACAAGATAAAGACAGTGATTCTGATCTAACAAATAATATGATATCTCTATGCGAAAAGATACTCATTTATATTGCAGAGATTCGTTTTAACTATACTAATAGAGGACGTTTTTATCAACCTATAGAAATAGCCAATGTATTTTCTGCTTTTGCTCGTGTGTGCTTTGTTTTCATTCATTCTATATCTTCAGAAAAAAAAGAAGAATTGTTAAATTATTTTCATGAATGGGGTGGTATTCAACCTAAAATGTTTTTAGAGCTTCTTTCCAATTTGGAAGAATGCCAATACGACCATCAAGATATAAGAAGTGCAATGGCTCGAATAGAATCTTCTTTAGCTTTATTTTCTGAGTTGTGGAGTAAAATTTAATAAATAAAAGAGACGCTATATACAATATAAAAAAGCTCATTATACCTAATATAGGATAATGAGCTTTTTAATAAATATAGCTATCTGTTTCTATTTGCTTATTTCACTTCTTCAAAATCTACATCAGTTACATTATTGTCGCCTCCATTAGATTGGCTACCAGTATTACCTCCGGCTTCTTGTCCCGGATTAGCACCTGCTTGTTGCTGATTGTATATATTTTGGCTCAACTCCTGCATTAATTTAGTTAATTCATCCATAGCAGAATCAACAGCCGGAATATCTTGAGCTTTGTGAGCATCTCTTAGTTTATTTAAAGCACCTTCGATAGAAGCTTTCTGATCGGCTGGAATTTTATCTCCAAGATCTTTCAATTGATTTTCTGTTTGGAAAATAACTGAATCTGCCTGATTCAACTTGTCTATCTTTTCTTTTTCTTTCTTATCTGCTTCTGCATTAGCTGCTGCTTCATCCTTCATTCGTTGGATTTCTGCGTCAGTAAGACCCGATGAAGCCTCTATCCGAATAGATTGTTCTTTGCCGGTCTTTTTATCTTTTGCCGATACACTAAGAATACCATTGGCATCAATATCAAATGTAACTTCAATTTGAGGCTCACCACGACGTGCAGGTAATATACCGTCTAAGTTGAAGACTCCTATTTGTTTATTATCCCTCGCCATTGGACGTTCTCCTTGAAGTACAACAATCTGTACAGACGGTTGATTGTCGGCAGCGGTAGAGAATGTTTCGCTCTTTTTCGTAGGAATAGTTGTATTAGCCTCAATTAGCTTAGTCATCACATTCCCCATTGTTTCTATACCAAGAGAAAGCGGAGTAACATCAAGCAACAATACATCTTTTACTTCTCCTGTTAATACAGCACCTTGTATAGCAGCACCTACAGCAACAACTTCATCAGGGTTTACACCTTTCGATGGTGTCTTTCCGAAGAACTTTTCAACTTCTGCTTGTACAGCAGGTATACGTGTAGAACCTCCGACTAAGATCACTTCATCTATATCGGATGGAGAATATCCTGCATCTTTCAACGATTGACGACATGGTTCGATACACTTACGAATAAGTGAGTCTGCTAATTGCTCAAATTTAGCACGAGTTAGATTTTTTACCAAATGTTTTGGTATACCATTAACCGGCATAATGTATGGCAAGTTAATTTCAGTAGAAGTCGTGCTTGATAGCTCTATTTTCGCTTTTTCAGCAGCTTCTTTCAAACGCTGTAAAGCCATTGGATCTTTACGTAGATCTAAGCCTTCTTCATTCATGAATTCTTCAGCCAGCCAATTGATAATTACCTGGTCGAAATCATCACCACCAAGGTGAGTATCCCCATTGGTTGACTTAACTTCAAATACACCGTCTCCTAATTCTAGGATAGAGATATCAAATGTACCACCACCAAGGTCGAATACTGCAATTTTCATATCCTTGTGAGCCTTGTCAAGACCGTAAGCAAGTGCAGCAGCTGTAGGCTCATTAACAATACGTTGAACTTTAAGACCTGCAATTTCTCCGGCTTCTTTTGTTGCCTGACGTTGCGAGTCGCTAAAGTATGCAGGTACAGTAATAACTGCGTCTGTTACTTCTTGTCCAAGATAGTCTTCAGCTGTCTTTTTCATCTTTTGAAGGATCATCGCCGAAATTTCCTGAGGAGTATAAAGACGTCCGTCAATGTCTATACGTGGTGTATTGTTATCTCCTTTCACTACTTTATAAGGTACACGGGTTACTTCGGTTTGAACTTGATCCCATGTTTCTCCCATAAATCTTTTTATGGAGTATATTGTTTTTTCCGGATTTGTGATAGCCTGACGTTTTGCAGGATCACCAATTTTACGTTCATTTCCCTCAATAAAAGCAACAACAGAAGGTGTTGTTCTTTTTCCTTCGTTGTTTGTGATAACGATAGGTTCGTTACCTTCCAACACGGCAACACAAGAGTTTGTGGTACCTAAGTCAATTCCTATTATTTTTCCCATCTTATTATATTATTATATTGTTTCTAATTAATTTCTATTATTATTTCTTTCAATTCATATTTCAATGACATTAGCCTTTGTTCAAAAGCTATGCCAAAATATAGGATGACAATAAAAAAAATAAAATATGACGATTTGTCAGAATTGATGGTGATTCTATTAGGTGTGTTTAATGTTTTTATTTATAGGTGTTTATTTGTCTTTTTTTCTGTTTTATATATATTTTAGTGACTACTATAAACTATATATAAGTATAATATATCAAGACACAAATAAGAAAATATTTAATAATAACTTAATCAAGCTTTAATACATTTCTCTTCCGTTGGATAGCAATCCGGCTTGTTATTAAATCAAACTTTTTGTAGATTTGAAGATATTTAGAGCTTAAACATATATATCAATGAGCCAACCTTTAGCAGAGCGGTTACGTCCGCGTAATCTCGAAGAGTATATAGGACAAAAACATTTAGTAGGAGAGGGTGCTATTCTTCGAAAGATGATAGAATCGGGTAGAGTCCCTTCATTTTTACTATGGGGTCCTCCCGGAGTGGGTAAAACTACATTGGCTCAGATAATAGCGAATACACTTGATACGCCTTTTTATACTCTTAGTGCCATAAACTCCGGTGTAAAAGATGTGCGTGAAGTAATTGAATTGGCTAAAAAAAATCAGTTTTTTAATACCAAAAGCCCAATTTTATTTATTGATGAAATCCATCGTTTTTCTAAATCACAACAAGATTCTTTGCTCGGTGCTGTAGAAACAGGAGTAATAACATTGATCGGTGCTACAACAGAGAATCCCTCATTTGAGGTTATTCGCCCGCTGTTGTCACGTTGTCAGGTTTATGTTTTACAATCCTTAGGTAAAGAGGATTTGGAAGAACTGGCTCATAGGGCTTTAACACAGGATATAATACTTAAAGATCGGGATATCGAACTTAAAGAAACCGATGCGATATTGCGTTTTTCAGGAGGTGATGCCCGTAAACTATTGAATATACTTGATTTAGTAATCTCTTCCGAAGTAAACGATAAAATCACAATAACCGATAAACTGGTAACAGAACGCTTGCAAGAAAATCCGGCAGCATACGATAAAGGAGGGGAAATGCATTATGACATTATTTCTGCTTTTATAAAGTCGATACGAGGGAGCGATCCCGATGCTGCTATTTATTGGTTGGCACGGATGGTGGCCGGAGGCGAAGATCCGAAATTTATAGCACGGCGTCTTGTTATTTCTGCTGCAGAAGATATTGGATTGGCAAATCCGAATGCTTTATTATTAGCTAATGCTTGTTTTGAGACATTACATAAAATAGGTTGGCCGGAAGGACGTATTGTACTGGCTGAAACTACTATATATTTGGCAACATCTCCTAAGAGTAATTCGGCATACATGTCGATAGATGAAGCCATAGCTTTAGTCAACGAAACAGGAAATCTACCTGTACCATTACATTTGCGTAATGCGCCTACAAATTTGATGAAGGAATTGAATTACGGAAAGGAATACAAATATGCACATAGTTTTGAAAATAATTTTGTACAACAAGATTATGTACCTAAAGAGATAAAGGGTAGACAATTTTGGAAACCCCAGCAGAATACAGCTGAAAGTAAAATTGTGGAATGGCTCAAGAAACTCTGGAAAGATCGATATTAAGCGCTTGCTCAAGTATTATTTTTAAGAATTTAAATTATCTAATAATAGAATTGTAGTTTACTTTTATAGCTAAAAAGTGACATGAAAAAATAGACAATTACCTGTTACTTTTGTCACTTTTTGAAAAAAGACTATGCAACAATTAAGTTTAGAATAATGAATAATAATAAACTATTGCTATCTATAATCTTTTGCCTAACGAATATATATACTTTTTCACAAGTCTATCATACCCAGGCAATATCTGATGATATATATACGGTACAGGTAAATAAAAATAACGATTGGAGTTCATATCCCATCATAGCATTGAATGGCAATGATTATGTACATATCAGTTTCGATCGTATTTCTGAAGACTCAATGAATCGTTTACGTTATCGGATAATCCACTGCGATGCATACTGGAAAAGAAGCAGTGGCATATCCGAGATAGATTATCTAAGTGGATTCAATGATAACCCGATAGATGATTATGACTCTTCTTTAAATACAACCGTAGAATATACCCACTTTGCTATTAATATACCTAATAATGATGTGAATGTCAAATTATCAGGAAATTATGTTGTTGAAGTTTACGAAGATGGTACTCCCGACGAAGTTTTACTTACTGCTTGTTTCTCTGTCGTAGATTCACAAGTAAGTATCGCTCCAAGTATAACATCTAATACGGATATTGATACAAATAAAGGTCATCAGCAGTTGTCCTTTAGTATATTGCATCAGAATCTTAATATAAGAGACCCTTTTACTGAATTGAAAATCTTTGCTTGGCAAAACAATCGCCTCGACACTGAAAGGCACCAAATAAAGCCTACTTACGTTAGTGCCGATAAACTAATATATGAGCACAATCGAAATCTGATATTTGAGGCTGGAAATGAATACCGTCGATTTGAAACGTCAAGTTATAGATACAATGGTCTGAATGTAGAGCACATTGAATATAATCGCCCTAATTATACGATGTACATCGTTCCGGATAAAATCAGAGCCGGTAGGTCATATAGTTATGATCAAGATCAAAATGGAAGATTTTATATTAGAAGTAACGATACGAATGATAGTGAGATAGAGTCTGATTACTTTAATACGGTATTTACTCTACCAATGGACAACCCGATAGGTGAGGATATTTTTATTAATGGAAATTTTACTGATAATAACTTTACCGACAAATACAGAATGAAATATGATGAAGAGCACAGACAATATTATATAGATCTGCGTTTAAAGCAAGGTTTGTATAATTATCAATATCTGACTAAGTCGGGAGCCAGTTACTCAACAGCAAAAATAGAAGGTAATTATTTTGAAACGGAAAATGAATATCAGATATTTGTCTACTATCGCCCTTCCGGACAACGTTACGACAGCCTCATAGGCGTACAAAATATTCAATCAAGAAGTAAATAAGGTGATTAGCCTAAATAAAAAATCCTCTTTATGCAAATGCGTAAAGAGGATCTGATTATATTTTCTTACAATTAATTACTCAAGGTAAGTGTATCCGTAAAGACCTGAACGATAGTTTGATAGGAATTCTTTTCCTTCTTCTACTGTTATTGTCCCTTGTTTAACACTTGATGTAACCCATGTTTCAACTGTACGAACAAGCTTCTTCGCGTTGTATTGAGCATAGTCTAATACTTCTGCAACGGTTTCACCATCTATCATTTGCTCTATTTTGTATCCGTCTTTATCAACTGATATATGAACCGCATTTGTATCTCCAAACAGGTTATGAAGGTCGCCTAATATCTCCTGATAAGCACCCACTAGGAATACTCCGAGGTAATACGATTCGTTCTTCTTCATGCTATGTACCGGCAAGTATGATGACTGATTACCATTAGAGATAAAGTTATCTATCTTTCCGTCAGAGTCACAAGTTACATCCTGTAATGTTGCTGTTCTATCTGGCTTTTCGTCCAATCTATGAATTGGTATAATCGGGAAAATCTGGTCAATAGCCCAAGAGTCCGGCAACGACTGAAATAGAGAGAAATTACAGAAATATTTATCCGGTAATAATTTTGATAATTGTTTCAACTCTTCAGGAGCATGTTTTGCTCTGCCTGCAATTTGGAATATTTCACGGGCAATAGAGAAGTAAAGACGCTCTACCTGCGCTCTCGTTTTCAATGTTAGCATTCCTAAACTGAATAAGTCGAGAGCCTCTTCACGAATCTGTTGTGCATCGTGCCAAGCTTCTAACATACGCGATTGGCTAAGATCGTCCCATATTTGATACAGCTCCTTAACGAGTTCATGGTCATCTTCCGACAACTCTTTATCTTCGTCCCACTCCGGCAAAGTAGCTGTTTCCAACACTTCAAATACCAGAATAGAGTGATGTGCCGTAAGCGATCTGCCCGATTCTGTTATAATATTAGGGTGTGGAATGCCATTCTTATCAGCTGCATCTACCATTGTAGCGATAGAGTCATTCACATACTCTTGTATGGAGTAGTTTACACTACTTTCGTTATAAGAAGAACGTGTGCCATCGTAGTCAACGCCCAGTCCTCCACCAATATCAACAAACTCCACCTTAAAGCCCATTGCATGTAGCTGTACATAGAATTGAGCGGCTTCACGTAAAGCTGTTTTTATCCGGCGAATTTTGGTAATCTGGCTTCCGATATGGAAGTGAATAAGACGTAAAGAATCTTGCATATTTGCTTTTTCAAGATATGCTAAAGCTTCTAACAGCTCACTCGAATTCAAACCGAATTTGCTTCCATCGCCTCCTGATTCTTCCCATTTACCACTACCGGAGCTAGCTAGTTTGATACGGATACCAATATTAGGTGTTATTTTTAGCCTTTTAGCTATTTTGGCAATTAGCGGTATCTCATTCAGTTTCTCAACTACAATGAATATATGCTTACCCATTTTTTGAGCCAATAAAGCTAACTCAATATAACTTTCGTCCTTATATCCATTACAGATTATAAGCGAATCAGAATCGGTGTTGATTGCGATAACGGCATGAAGTTCCGGCTTAGAACCGGCTTCCAGTCCGATATTGAATTTTTTCCCATGGCTGATAAGTTCTTCTACTACCGGGCGCATTTGATTTACCTTGATAGGGTATATTATATGGTTTTGCCCTTTATATTCATATTCTTCGGCAGCCTGTTTAAAGCACGTGGAAATTTTCTCGATACGATTATCCAGGATATCCGGAAAACGAATCAAAACAGGAGCTGACACATCGCGAAGCTGCAATTCGTCCATCAGTTCTTTTAAATCAACAGCCACCCCGTCTTTTCTCGGAGTTACAACAACGTTACCTTTCTCATTAACAGAAAAGTAATTAATACCCCAGCCTGCGATGTTATACAACTCAGCTGAGTCTTCGATGCGCCATTTTCTCATTCTTTGTGTAAAGTGAAATTTATTTAAATAGATAAATATGTTGTTATTTTAGCATTTTTAGGGTCTTTCGACTCCTCACCATAGATGTCGAAATCTGCTAAATAACGTCTTTTTATATTAGACTGCCAAATATGTGCCCAAGTTTTACCTATGGCATAAGGCAGTTCACCTTCCGAAAGGTACTTATAATATTTCGATTCCGGTATTTCTTTGAAAGTCAATCCCAAATTTGTAGGTATCCCTTCAACACTGGAAACTTTATAACCTAATACAGTCGTGTATTCTCCTGTATAGTCACTCTCATAATCAGTATAAATGCAATAGATATCGTTAGATACCTTATTCGGCATCAGTTGCTGAATGTAAGCATTACGGAAAAAAACTTCCCATAGTTTTGCAATATCCTCTTGCGATTGATGATTCTGATTCGTAGTACGGACAGATATTCCAACAACCACAAACTTAGTCAGAGTGACTTCTTCACGATTCATCCTTATTTCCTCTTTAAGATATTTGTTACTTCAGCAATATACAAGTAATGAAAATCCTTTTCGGGATACCATCTTTCGATGATGTCTTTCTCTAAAAAAGCATCTTCTTGAATGCGCTGGACAAAGAGCTTTTTGACAAAAATAGCTGTTTCGGCTTCCATAAAATATGGTATATTCTTATCGAAAGCAATATTTAGTCCGGCTTTTGAGATTTTATCTTCATCACGTCCCGATACTTTACCTAAATAACTTAAGTCCTTTAAGTATTTTTTATCAAAGAAAGTAAGAGAAAAAGATTCAGTACTTTCTACAAACTCCCTTGTGTATCTTTGAGGACGTATAACAACAAATACTACTTCTTTGTTCCACATCACACCGTACCCACCCCAACTAGCAGTCATTGTATTCACTGTTCCATCGGGCTTAGATGCAGTAACGAGCATCCATTTGTTTTTTAACCCAAATGAATCGGGAGTAAAATCTTTTATATCTATTTTTTCAAAGGATGTCATGATTTAGCAATTGTCAATATCGTTTTCAATTAAAAAGTAACAAAAGCAACAGTTTTTATACTGTTTCTAGATGTCACTTTTTTATTTCTAAACTAATTCTAATGGTCTGTCTAAAGATAATTTAATCGAGTTTCAATACAGCTAAGAAGGCTTTTTGAGGAACTTCTACGTTTCCTACCTGCTTCATGCGTTTTTTACCTTCTTTTTGTTTTTCGAGAAGTTTACGCTTACGAGAGATATCACCACCATAACATTTCGCCGTAACATCTTTACGTACGGCCTTGATCGTCTCACGGGCAATAATTTTAGCACCGATAGCAGCCTGTATTGCTATATCAAATTGTTGACGGGGAATAAGTTCTCTCAATTTTTCACACATGCGACGACCGAAGTTTACGGCATTGTCAACATGAGTTAGTGTAGAGAGGGCATCTACAGATTCACCATTTAATAGTATATCAAGTTTTACAAGCTTCGATTCACGATAGTCGTGCATATGATAATCGAAAGAAGCGTATCCTTTCGAAATACTTTTCAGCTTATCGTAAAAGTCGATAACAATCTCACCTAATGGTATATCATATATAATCTCAACACGATCTCCTGAGATATATTCTTGTTTGATAAGGATACCTCGTTTGCCGAGACATAAAGTCATAATAGCCCCTATATAGGTGGTATTGGTGATTACCGAAGCACGTATATAAGGTTCTTCTATATAATCTATCAGGGTAGGGTCGGGGAGTCCTGCCGGATTGTGAACCTCTTTCGTGTTCCCTTTCTTGTCGTGAACTATATAAGATACGTTCGGAACAGTTGTGATCACATCCATGTTGAATTCCCGGTCGAGGCGTTCCTGTATAATCTCCATATGTAATAGACCTAAGAATCCGCAACGGAAACCAAACCCTAAGGCAACAGATGATTCCGGCTGAAATGTAAGAGAGGCATCATTCAACTGAAGTTTCTCTAACGATGAGCGTAGGTCTTCAAAGTCTTCGCTATCGATAGGATAAACTCCGGCAAAAACCATTGGCTTTACTTCCTCGAAGCCATCAATAGCCTTATCGCACGCTCCTTTTACATGTGTGATAGTATCACCAACTTTTACTTCTTTCGAAGTTTTAATCCCTGAAATTATATAACCAACGTCGCCACATCTAACTTCATTGCGCGGAGACATATCCAGTTTTAGTACACCTACTTCATCAGCGTCATATTCTTTACCTGTTGCAAAGAATTTTACGAGATCACCTTTCTTTATTGTTCCATTCACTACTTTATAATAGGCAATGATACCACGGAAAGAATTAAAAACTGAATCGAAAATAAGTGCTTGCAATGGAGCTTCGGGGTCTCCTTGTGGTTCCGGAATTCGTTCTATAATCGAATCCAGTATGGTATAAACGCCTTCTCCTGTTTTACCACTGGCTCGTATTATATCTTCTTTTTTTACACCTAACAGTTCTATGATCTGATCTTCAACTTCATCAGGCATAGCACTTGGCAGGTCTATTTTGTTCAGAATAGGAATAATTTCAAGATCATGCTCAATTGCCATATACAGGTTTGATATTGTTTGTGCCTGTATACCTTGTGCTGCGTCTACGATCAACAAAGCGCCTTCACATGCTGCTATAGAGCGCGAAACTTCATACGAAAAGTCAACGTGTCCGGGAGTATCTATCAGATTAAGAATATATTTTTCGCCTTTATATACATATTCCATCTGGATAGCATGGCTTTTTATCGTGATGCCACGCTCACGTTCCAGATCCATGTTGTCAAGTACCTGAGCTTGCAAGTCTTTGCCTTCAACAGTCTTTGTATATTCTAAAAGCCTGTCAGCAAGGGTACTTTTACCATGATCAATATGTGCTATAATGCAAAAATTTCGTATTTTATCCATTCTATAATAAATCTTCTTTTTGGTGTATCGATTTGAAGTAAATATACTACCCCAAATTAGGCTGCAAATATACAAAAAAGATATAAAATACAGGGCTATTCGAGAAACAGAATTCAGAGACTTTAAAGAAAGATTGGATCATGAGAAATAAATGCATTATCATTCTGTATATAAACTATGTCCATATATAATAAAAATAGGATGTACTATTGATACATCCTATTTCTTTATTCTGATATAATTTTATTTTTCTGTTTCCTTATACCATTTATTTAGCTGTCCGTTAACAAAAACAAAGTACCAGTGGTTTTTAAATTTATCTACATATTCTAAAGTCTGGTCTCCATTACTTCTTTGGTCGACAACTGAATATTTATCACCCATAAGTGAGACGATCTCTCGTTGTGTCATTCCCAGTTCTACTTGTTTTAGTTGTGTATTGTAAACTGGTCCGCAAGCTGCAAGTGTAAATGCAACAAGGCATGCAAAAAATATCTTTTTCATAATATAATTGTTTTATAACCTATTTAACGTTCTAAGCATGTGTTTAGTTCTCAGATATAGAGTAATATCAATTTATAGTGATTTTTGAAAAAAGGAGATAATGAATTGCTAATCTTCTTTGCAACAGTCACAACCCTCATGTTTCTCTAAAACTCTGTGAGGAAAATCTCCATGTCCAATTATTTCAATAGGACACGAATTGTATGATTTTTCAAGCCAGTCGGTCGAGATATTCGTGCCTGAATGATAATGCAGTCCTTCGTTTACGCATGCTATATTCTTCACGAGTGAAATAACGGTTCCAACATCATGAGATACCAGTATGATAGCCGTATCCAGATTTATCTCTTCTAGCAATTTGTAGAAATTACTTTCAAAACGTTTATCCACATAGGAATTCGGCTCATCAAGAACCAACAAATCGGGGTCATCGATAATTGCCCTTCCTAGTAATGTACGTTGCAACTGTCCCCCTGATAACGCACCTATCGAACGGTGTATAAGCTGTTCCAACCCCATTTTTTCGGCAATGACGCTCACCTTTTCTTTTTGTTCCTTTGTATAAGAAGAGAAAAGGCCTTTTTTTACGGTTAACCCAGACAAGATAACATCAGATACAGATATTGGAAATTTTTTATCAATCTGGTTGATCTGAGGTAAATAACCGATGTTTATTTTATCAACCTTTATATTATTCCTGTAAAAAGATATTTTACCCGAAGTCGGTTTGACCAACCCCATGAGTGTTTTCAGAAGAGTTGTTTTACCTCCTCCGTTTGGGCCGATAATACCAAGAAAATCATTCTTGGTAACGTCCAGATTGACATTCTTCAATACATAAGGATTGCCGTCGTATCCTACAGAAAGATCTTTTATCTCAAGAATTTTACTCATCAATTAATCTTCTAAAGCCATAGCTCTAGCTATTTTAATCATTTCTTCACTCCAATTATAAGACAGCAGATTGATAGGTATAGCTTTTCCGCCAATAGCTTGGGCTACTGTTTCAGCATTCTTTGTTTCAAATTCTTTTTGAATAAAGACAACTTTTATACTTTCAGCTATTGCTTTATCTATCAGTTCTTTCAATTGCGCAGGAGAAGGGTTCTTTCCTTCATGCTCAATGGAATACTGTGTCAGTCCATATTCTTGAGCAAAATAGCTAAGCGCAGGGTGGTAAATGATAAAAGCTTTGCTTGGTGCTTTTTCCAGATACGATTTTATTATACTATCGGTCTTGTCTATTTCAGAGAGAAGTTTATCGTAATTTGCTTTGTAATCAGCTTCATTTACTCTGTCTATTTCAATAAGCCCTTTGTACATGTTTTCTGCAATGATTTTAGCAGAAACGACAGAACTCCATGTATGTGGATCTCCTCCTACATGTCCATGATGACTATGATCATGCCCTTCGTGATGATTGTGGTCTTCACATGTTGATTCTATACCATCCGAACAATCAATTACTTTAAACGCAGGATTACTTGCCGCAACTTTATTTATCAGAGAGTTCTCTATACCAAGGTAACCCACCTTGAAATAAGCTGTACTTTTGTCAAGATTCATCATCTGTGAAGGAGTAAAGTCTGCACTTTCCGGATTCATTCCGGGAGAAATAATGCATTCTACTTTAAAGTGATTCCCGACAAGAGCCTCTAAAAAATACTTCTGCGGTTCTATCGTGACCATCAGTATTTTAGAGTCTTCAGCTTTTGTTGAAGGTTTACAACCTTGTAATAAAGCAAGTGTAAGTATTCCCAAACATAAAGCTATATATGTATGTCTATGTTTCATTATTTAATATAGTCTTATTTTACTTTTCCTTCGTTAGGTCGTATATTTTACGAATGTGATCAAGTTCTTTCTTGAAGTCAATGTTCAGGTCTATCAAAGTGCCATCGTTAAGATCATACACCCAACCTGCTACACGTGGATATCCTGATTCCAAATATGATTTTTGCACTTCTGCTGTTTTTATAACATTCAGACACTGTTCGTATACATTAAGTTCTACCAAGCGATTGTAGCGGTCTTTCATATCAGGAATAGCATCTAGCTCTTTTTCGTGTAAACGATATACATCTCGTACATTTCTTAACCATGGATTCAGGATACCTAAATCTCTCGGTTGCATAGCTGCTTTTATTCCGCCGCAATTATAGTGGCCGCAAACAATTATATACTTTACATTCAAATATTCTACAGCATAGTTAATAACAGACAATACATTCAGATCATTATTTACAACCATATTGGCTATATTGCGATGAACGAATACTTCTCCCGGTTGCAATCCCATTATTTCATTTGCATGTACACGACTATCCGAACATCCTATATATAAATAGTCAGGGTTTTGCTCTTTTACAAGATGGGTAAAGAAATCCGGATTTTCTTTGTTCTTATTCTCAACCCATTTTTTGTTTTCTGCAAAAATTTTCTGATATGATTCTTGTATTTGCATCTAGTTTTCTGAGGTTTTAAGTTCTTGTATTATATTCGTTACCTGTTCGATCAATGATTTTGTGTTATCATTAACAATTACAAAGTCAGAAAGTTTAGCTTTTTCTTCATCCGACATCTGATTTTGTATACGTTCCATCACCTTTTCTTTAGGGAGGTTGTCTCGTAACATTGTTCGCTCGATTCTTATGTCTAAAGGCGTATATACCATCAACACCCTATCCATCATTCTGTTAAATCCAGATTCAAAGAGGATCGCAGCTTCATGCGCTACAATGTCACATTGTGCATGTTTTTTTACCCATTCAATAAAATCACGTTCTACTTCGGGATGAATAATTGCATTTACTGTTTCCAGTTTTTTCTTATCATTAAATATATGAGAAGCAAGCAATGGTTTATTTAGTACTGCACCACTATATAGTTCTTCACCAAATAGATTAATTAGCTTTTTTCGAATTGTAGGAGATGTGGCAACTAACCTTTTACTTTCTATATCAGCAATGTAAACAGGCACACCACTAAGTGAAAATATCTGAGAGACAGTTGATTTTCCACTGCCTATACCACCGGTTATACCTAGTTTGATCATAATAATTGTTATTATTGTTCGAGTACAAACTCTACCTCTGAAGGTACAGGTGTCATTGTGCGTATATAATCAGGACTATCGGTTATACGTACAGGTATAGTTGCATCTTTCAGCTCTTTTATATCGTTGTAGTCTATAGTAACTTCGAAATTACTACTGGTTATATTATCAGGTCTTCTCTTGCCTACAAAAAATTCAATTTTGACAGCAGACGGAAATAGTTTTATTTCTAAGTTGCTTGGTAAATTGATACAGGTAATAGGTACTTCAACTTCCTTTTTTATAAACTCATCGATTGGAATGTTCAATTCTACTTCACTCGGAACATATTTGACTCCTAGTATAGGCTTCATCTTTATTTTTACTTTCTTTGCCGATTTGATATTCCTTAATGTATCCGATTCTGTATAAGCAAAGAAAATAGTATCTAATGAAGCTTTACTGCCGTATACCATAACAGAATCCGGCTGGGTTATCAAGTCTCCGTCGAGCATATAACCGGCATCGAGACTTACGCTACCGTTAAAAATAACAGGTAACTTCTTGCTTCGTAATAATGCGTATGAATATGATACCCGAGTAGGTGAGTAGCTAATTAGTTCGGATGTGACAAAAAGCTTTGAACGGATTAATTGCTCAAAATTACGTCCTTGAATAACCTTGTCCGGTGAATTCTTTATAACCTCTCTGACATCAACCACCAGTGAGTCTTTACGTCTGGTCAGGTAATATCGGAATAGGGTAGCACCATCATCTTTGATTCGGGCATAAACCGTAGTTGGCAGTTCATTCTCAAAGACTATACTATCTGGCTCATTTATGTATTTAACAGGTATAGCAAGGGTGGCCTCGTATTTTTGGCGATACACTTGCATCATCCAGAAAATAAAAGATAAAAGCACAAAAAACATGAAGGTCAAAATCTTTTTCCACCGAATTGTCTTGAAAAAAGCTTTGACCTTTTGTGCAAATATTTCCTTATCGTAAGTATCGCTCATAAGCTATACCCGGATATTTACCGTAATAAAAAAATTA
This sequence comes from Dysgonomonas sp. 37-18, assembly GCF_001899125.1. Classification (NCBI taxonomy): domain Bacteria; kingdom Pseudomonadati; phylum Bacteroidota; class Bacteroidia; order Bacteroidales; family Dysgonomonadaceae; genus Dysgonomonas; species Dysgonomonas sp. 37-18. Next base: position 16,338 of record NZ_MKVC01000008.1, read on the forward strand.
TTGTTTCTTAGTATCTTCGGCTGAAACATATACAGAAGATTTTTCAATCTTAATTTTTACTCCCTCTGCTATTTCAAGAATAAAATATGTATCACCCACTTCTTTCACTTTTCCGTGAACACCTCCGGCTGTAATAACTTTGTCACCTACCTTAATGGCGTTTCTTGCTTCTTGTAGAGCTTTTTGTTTCTTCTGCTGTGGTCTGATCATAAAGAAGTACATAATTCCGAAGAGCAGTACCATCATTATAATCATGCCGGTACTTCCGCCTAATAAACCTCCGGCAGGAGAAGCTCCACCATCTGCAGCTTGTAACAATACATTTAATAAAGTCATAATTGTTCTTTAATATTGATTTATATTATTCTTACTTCAGTTACTTTTTTTGAATAAGTTTTTACAAATATAAGTGAATATTTTGAAATAGGCTTTATGCGAAAATATGATAAATGCTATTATTTCTTAATTATCTTTTTTTCTTCTTTCAGCTCTTTTACAATTGCATCCAAAATTCCATTTATAAAAGAAGCACTTTTTATAGTACTATATGACTTCGCTATATCGATATATTCATTTAAGGAAACACTAATTGGGATAGATGAGAATTCGATGATTTCGGCTATTGCAATCTGCATTATAACCATATCCATCAGAGCAATACGTTCCGACTCCCAATTCTTAGTGTATTTATCAATCAGCTCTTTATATTCATTTCCGTTGAATAAGGACTCTCTCAATAATTTTACTGCAAACTCTTTATCCGTTTCATCCTTAAACATAGGAAGCAACTCTTGTTCTGTTCCTTTGTTTTCTTCAAAGCGTTTAATCGTTTTTAAAACAAAAGATTGAATAATTTCGATATCGTCGTTCCAATAAAGACTTTCGTCCTCAAGGATGGAGTACAAATCTTCAGTCGTGCATATAATTTGCTTGAAAACTTTACGCCAAAATTCACGATCGTCAGTATATTCTTGAGATTGATTTTCTGTATATTCTTTATATATGTCAGAGTTTAAGATATTATCCAATAGGTTGCGGATGAAGGCATCATGTTCTGCCCATGAGAAAGGCCTATCGTTCAGGTATTTTATCAGTTCTGTGTTTTGACTGAGTTGAGATATGAATTTATTATTCAACAACTTTGTGTTTGGGCTCATATCCTCTTTAGTGGGCAATAGCTTCGATTTACGACTATCTACTCTCTGAGCATAAGTATTAGTCAACTCTACCATCAACGATAACAGATAAAAGTACAAATCATATGATTTTTGTAGGCTAAGCATTAACTCACTTTCTGCCTTTCTCAAATCTGTGGTTTCACTATGACTGCATGAGAACAGTATTTGAACAACCCTGATACGAATAAGAACGCGATTTATCATTTATATATAAAAATGTTTCAAGCTGCAAAAATACACATTTTTTTGTAATACAATAGTTTTTTTCGGCAACATCTTTCTCGTTATAAAACGAAGGAGGATTTATAATGAAAAATTAGAATTATCTTTGCCCTGTCTTTATTAGGAATATAATTTATAACGAATCAACATAAACATTTATATCGCTTAGATGTTTAATAGAAGTAAGTAATGAAAAAAATAGTTATCGCAATAGATGGGTTTTCATCGAATGGTAAGAGTACTATGGCCAAAAGTTTGGCAAGGGAGATAGGGTATATCTATATAGATAGTGGAGCCATGTATAGGGCTGTAACGCTATATTGCATAGAACATAACCTCTTTAATGGCGAAACGCTGGATGAAGAAAAATTGCGTAACGAAATAGAAAATATAAAGATACAGTTTCACTTAAATAAGGATACAGGAACTCCTGAGACATACCTGAATGGACAGAATGTTGAAAGTCTGATACGCAGTATGGAAGTATCGTCTAAAGTGAGTATTGTTAGTGCAATTCCTTTTGTACGCCATGCAATGGTGGCTCTCCAACAAGAAATGGGTAAGGCGAAAGGAATCGTAATGGATGGGAGAGATATAGGAACTGTTGTTTTTCCTGATGCCGAAATGAAAGTTTTTGTGACAGCAAAAGCTGAAATTAGAGCACAGAGACGCTTTGATGAATTGCAGTCGAAGGGTGATACGAAAACGACATACGAAGAAGTGTTGGAAAATTTAAGAACCAGAGATCATATGGATCAGACGCGGGCAGAAAGCCCTTTAATCCAAGCGGATGACGCCATTCTTCTAGATAATTCATATATGACCATTGACGATCAAATGCAATGGTTGGTACAAAAGTTCAAACAAATAACTACAAATTAAATGAGTAATATAGAAATAGATGCTAAGTCAGGTTTTTGCTTTGGGGTAGTTAATGCCATAAAGAAAGCAGAAGAAGAATTGGCCAAAGGAGGCATGCTTTATTGTTTAGGTGATATCGTGCACAATAACCTAGAAGTAGACAGGTTGGAAAAACTTGGAATGAAGACTATTAATCATGAAGAGTTTGCAAAACTGAAAAATGCAAGAGTTTTACTTAGGGCTCATGGCGAACCACCTTCAACCTATCAAACGGCAAAAGAAAACAATATCGAGATCATAGATGCCTCATGTCCTGTTGTTTTACGTCTTCAGAAAAAGATACACGACAAATATGACAGTGAAAGAGATAACAATACACAAATTGTTATTTATGGTAAAAACGGGCATGCCGAAGTGAATGGGCTACTCGGACAAACTGAATCGAGTGCTATTGTTATTGAGAAGAAGGAAGATCTCGAAAAACTCGATTTTTCTAAAAATATTTGTTTATTCTCTCAGACAACAAAACCGCTGGATGGATTTCAAGAGATAATTGATATTATTCAAGGCAGAATGACGGGAGATGCTAAATTTGAATTTTTTGATACTATTTGTCGTCAAGTATCAAACCGTATTCCTAACATCAAAGAATTTGCTCTGAATAATGACATCATATTCTTTGTGGCAGGAGAGAAGAGTTCGAATGGAAAAGTCTTATTTGCTGAGTGTAAAAAATATAATCCGAACTCGTATTTTATCACTACACCATCAGATATAAACCCTGATTTAGTAAGCAAAACAGCCTCAATAGGTATTTGTGGTGCAACTTCTACTCCGAAATGGCAAATGGAAGAAGTAGAAGCAAAAATAGAGGAAATAAGATCGGTGTTAATTTAACCAAATTGACATATTGAGATTAGCCTTATCAGTAAATTTATTCTTATTTTTGTAATTCATTTTGAAAAAGGGACTTTAAGAATAAATATAAATAACATTATGGCTAACATTAAGTGTATTGGTATCCTTACTTCCGGAGGCGATGCTCCGGGTATGAATGCAGCTATTCGTGCAGTAACTCGTTCAGCTATCTATAACGGAATAGAAGTTAAAGGTGTTATGCGTGGTTATAAGGGATTGGTATTTGATGAGATTATACCATTCAAAACAAATAGTGTAAGTAATATTATACAGCAAGGAGGTACAATTCTTAAAACAGCTCGTTGTAAAGAGTTTGAAACAACAGAAGGTCGTCAGACAGCATACGAAACACTTCAACGCGAGAATATTGATGCTTTGGTCGTTATAGGTGGAGATGGTTCACTTACCGGAGCCCGTATTTTTGCACAGGAATATAATTTTCCTATAGTTGGTCTACCTGGAACCATCGATAATGACTTGCAAGGAACAGATTTAACGATTGGTTATGATACAGCGTTGAATACAATCATGCAAGCTGTAGATAAAATTCGCGATACAGCCAGTTCGCACGAACGTTTATTTTTTATTGAAGTGATGGGGCGTGAATGCGGTATTCTTGCACTTAACGGAGCGATTGCCTCCGGAGCAGAAGCTGCCATTATCCCTGAGAGATCAATGCAACAAGACCAATTAGCAGATTTGATATCCAATGGATTTCGTAAAAGTAAAAATAGTAGCCTTGTTCTTGTAACAGAGGGAGATATCACCGGTGGTGCAATGGCAATGGCTGAGCGTGTAAAAAAAGAATTTCCCCAGTACGATGTACGAGTAACTATTCTTGGGCATGTACAACGTGGAGGTTCTCCTACTGCAAACGACCGTATACTAGCTAGCCGAATGGGTGCTTCCGCAATTGATGCTCTGCTTGATGGTCAACGCAATGTAATGATTGGTATTCAGAATGATGTGATTGTATATGTTCCATTTTCCAAAGCAATCAAAAAGAATAAACCAATTCAGCCGGATTTAGTAGAAACATTGAAGGTTCTTTCGATTTAAGAATAGAATAAAATATATAGATACTAAATAAAAAACGACGAAATCATTATCCGATTTTGTCGTTTTTTTTCTTTGATTATTTCCTTTTGAAAAAAACTTTAATTACAAGAGTCTTCAGACAAACAAATATTCTTTCCTTCTAACTGAATTGTGGCATGCTTAATTCCAAATTTTTCATCAATAGAGCGCTTAGCCTTCTCTAGGATTAGGTCACGATCAACATTTGGTTTTACTATTAGGTGAACTGTTAATACCGAAAATTCGGACGTTATCATCCATATATGTAAGTCATGTATATCTTCTATGCCTTCTATTGACTTCAACGCATTTACAACTTCATCAGAGTCTATCTCTGATGGTTTAGCTTCCATCAATATGTTAACAGATTCTTTAAGGACATGCCATCCACTATAAAGAACTAGGAGTGAAACAATCATACTTGCTATTGGGTCGGCTATATACCAGCCAAACAACATGATGAGTATTGCTGCAGCTATAGCCCCAACAGAACCTAACAAATCGCCTATAACGTGCAGAAAGGCACTTCTTATATTTAAGTTTTCTTTGGTCGAGCCTTGTGAATGCAGGATATATGCGACAATTATATTAATAATTAGTCCAATGACTGATATGACCATCATACCCAGGCCTATTACATGAGGAGGTTCTGAAAGTCGATGTATTGCTTCTTTGAATATAAAAACAGAAATCAGGACAAGTACAATGCCATTTAGTAACGCAGCTAGGATTTCAAAACGTTTATATCCATAGGTTTTGGATGGGGTTGCTGCTCTGGATCCGAAAATAAGAGCACTTAAACTTAATCCTAGTGCAACAGCATCACTTAACATATGCCCAGCATCAGATATTAAAGCTAAGCTGTTCGTTAAATACCCTCCGATGAATTCAACAAACATAAATCCTGCTATCAGAAAGAAGCTAATCGTTAAAGCCTTCTTATTGGCATTATGTGCATGGCTATGCCCGCTATGTGAATGTTCGTGGGGGTTATGATTGTGATCGTGTTTCATACGTTCTTATTTAGAATTATTTAAAATAAAAAAGCAAGGGTAAAGTTACTTCTTTTTCCCTTGCTTCTGTTATCTAGAATTATAATTCTTCTTACCTAGTCATTCATTGAGATAAGGAATTCTTCATTATTTATTGTTTTTCTTAATCTTCCGTCAAGGAACTGCATTGCTTCTACAGAGTTCATGTCAGATAAGAAGTTACGAAGAACCCACATTCTGCTTAGTGTATCGTTGCTGAGTAACAAGTCATCTCTACGAGTACTTGATGCAATAATATCCACTGCAGGGAATATGCGCTTGTTAGACAATTTACGATCGAGCTGAAGCTCCATATTGCCTGTACCTTTAAACTCTTCGAAGATAACATCATCCATTTTAGAGCCGGTCTCAGTGAGTGCTGTTGCAATGATTGTTAGAGATCCTCCATTTTCGATATTACGCGCTGCTCCGAAGAAACGTTTTGGCTTATGTAATGCATTCGCGTCAACCCCTCCGGTTAATACTTTTCCTGATGCCGGTTGCACAGTATTGTATGCACGAGCTAGACGAGTGATAGAATCCAATAGGATAACCACGTCGTGTCCGCACTCTACCATACGTTTTGCTTTATTCAATACTATTTCGGCGATCTTCACATGGCGATCTGCCGGTTCGTCAAATGTAGATGCTATAACTTCAGCATTTACACTACGTTCCATATCGGTAACCTCCTCAGGGCGTTCATCGATCAGAAGAACGATCATGTACACCTCAGGATGGTTATCTGCAATGGCATTTGCTATATCTTTTAGCAATGTTGTTTTACCGGTCTTCGGTTGAGCAACAATCAAACCACGCTGTCCTTTACCAATCGGAGAGAATAGATCTACAACACGACATGATAGATTGTCATTACGTCCTTTTGTTAGTTTAAATTTTTCATCTGGGAATAGCGGCTTCAAATGATCAAACGGAACGCGGTCACGTACTTCATCCGGTGTGCGTCCATTGATTCTATCTACCTTAACTAAAGGAAAGAATTTTTCAGACTCTTTCGGTGGACGTATTGGTCCTTCCACAATATCCCCGGTTTTTAAGCCGAATAGGCGTATTTGAGATTGGGATATATATATATCATCAGGTGACGACATATAATTATAATCGGATGAACGGAGGAATCCGTAGCCTTCCGACATAATCTCTAAAACACCTGTAGCTGATAATATTCCTTCAAAATCAAAAGATTTTTCCTGATTCTGATTATTTTGTTTTTGATTTTGTTGATTATTTTGTTGCTGTGCGGGTTTATTTGTTTTAGCTAGTACTTCAGTAATAATTTCCACAGCCGGAACCTCTGCATCAACCTCTAATGGAGATAGAAGTGGTAATCCCGGAACAGGTTCTTCTGGTTGAGCTTCTCTTACTTTGTTAGAGCGAAAAACCAGTTGAGTCGGCTTTACAGCTGTTGGCTGTTGTTTTACATTGCTGACAGGCTTAGCTTCCTTCTCTTTTTCTTCCACTTTTTTTACCACCTCTTTTTGTGGGGTCTTTTCTTTTTCTTCAATGACTACTTTCGGTTCATTTTTCTTTTCCACAACAGGAGCCTCTTTAGGTGTTACTTTTACCTGAGGTTTTGGCTCTTCTTTTTTAGGGGAGGCATCAGCAGGTTTAGAGTCTTGTTTTTCTGTTTTTTTCGCTTGCGGTTGGTTCTTGGGTCTTTCTTGTTTGTTCTTAGCTGCAGACTGGGATTTTCTTTGTTGTTGTTCTATCCGATCTTCGCTTTGATAGCTCTCAGAGTTTTTGTTTTTTGCTTCTAAGATAGCTTGTTCATCAAGAATTTTATAGATTAACTCATCTTTCTTATAAGCATCAGGACGTCGTATCCCAAGCTCCTTTGCGATGGTTCTAAGTTCGATAGTGAGCTTCTCGTTAAGCTCAAGAATGTTGTATATACGCATGTATATCTATATTAAAATATTGATTTTTGAGAATTTTTAATAAATTAGAGTAAAGCCTTTTCTGTAAAACTTTATAATAATAACTTTAATGGAACTTAACTTTAGGGAGATAATAATTTAAGGTTATTATCTAAGATTTAAATAGTTAGTTTGTTGGCTGGCTATCTGTCGGGATGATATTCAACCCCTAATCTTTTTTGTTTACAAGAGAAAATAATTATTTTATTTTTTTTGCTAGACAAAGATAGATTTGCAATAAACCTGTGCAAAGATAATAAAAGAAATCTATTTTACAACATCTATTCTGTTATTGTTTTTTCTATTTCCTTCATAATAAAGACATATAAACTGGTTCTAAATAGTGGAATATGAACATATATGTGAGGACGGGTGTTAATTAGGGACTACAGTGTTGAAAAATCTTTATTGATTCTTTAATTTAAAGATTTATCTTTGCTCCCCGTAAAATTATTAATATCATTAAACCCAATAATAACATGATTACAGATATTGAGATTGCAAGAAATATAGAGTTAGAAAATATAAATATTATAGCCAAGAAGCTCGGAATATCTCAAGAGCAACTATATAATTATGGTAAATATATAGCTAAAATACCTGTATCTCTAATCAATGATCAGAAGGTGGCTAATAGTAACCTCATATTAGTTACAGCAATAACCCCCACTAAAGCAGGAATAGGGAAAACAACAACTTCTATTGGGTTAGCTTTGGGTTTAAACAAAATAGGGAAAAAAACAGTTGTTGCATTAAGAGAGCCATCATTAGGGCCTTGCTTTGGAATGAAAGGAGGTGCTACCGGAGGAGGTCATGCTCAGGTTTTGCCTATGGAAGATATTAATCTGCATTTTACAGGCGATTTTCACGCAATAACATCTGCACATAATATGATAACCGCTTTACTTGATAACTATTTGTATAGAAGTAAGGGCACAAAAGGTTTTTTGAAGGAAATAACATGGAAGAGGGTACTGGATGTAAATGATAGGAGCTTAAGATATATCGTCACTGGATTGAATGGAACAACAAATGGTATCCCCACTGAGTCCGGATTTGAAATTACTCCGGCTTCAGAAATAATGGCTATTCTATGTTTATCGAAAGATATTGATGATTTAAAGCGAAGAATAGGAAATATCATTCTGGGATATACCGTCGAAAATAATGCTTTTACAGTTAATGATCTCGGTGTTTCAGGTGCTATTGCTGTTTTATTGAAAAATGCGATAAACCCCAATTTGGTACAAACTACAGAACATTCTGCGGCTATTATACACGGTGGGCCTTTTGCAAATATAGCTCATGGTTGTAACTCTGTAATTGCTACCAAAATGGCAATGTCTCATGCTGATTATGTAATAACTGAGGCCGGCTTTGGTGCAGATCTGGGTGCTGAAAAGTTCTTTAATATTAAATGTCGTAAGGCCGGTATAACACCTAAGCTTACAATAATAGTGATCACTACTCAGGCATTGAAAATGCATGGAGGAGTAGCTTTGGAAGATATTAAGAAGAAAAATATAGATGGGCTGCTGAAAGGTTTTGAAAATTTGAACAAGCATATCGAAAATATGAAATCTTTCGGACAGACCGTTCTTGTATCTTTAAATAGATATGGTTTCGATTCTGATGAAGAAATTTCATTGATAGAGAAATGTTGTGATAAAATGGGAGTTGGATTTGCCTTGAATGATTCTTATGTAAAAGGAGGCGAAGGAGCTATAGCATTAGCGAAGAAAGTTGTCGAACAAATTGACTTAAATCCTTCCAGAAGTTTAACTTTTACATACGATGATGAAGATGCTATTGATACTAAGATAGATAAAGTTGCAAAGAAAATATATGGTGCAGCCTCTGTTGTATTTAGCAATAAAGCTAAAAGAAAACTGGATACGATTAAGAAAATGGGCATAACTCATTATCCGATTTGTATCGCAAAAACGCAATATTCTTTTTCTGACGATGCCAGCCTGTATGGCACTCCCAAAGATTTTGAATTTACAATAAATGATATTGTGATTAACAATGGTGCTGAATTTATTGTTGCTATAGCCGGAGATATCATGCGAATGCCGGGGTTACCCGCAGAGCCGCAAGCAAAGCATATTGATATTGTAAATGGTATGATTGAAGGACTTAGTTGATAGGTATTTCATGATTTAAAATAAACAAAAAAGCCTCTGAATATTTCTTCAGAGGCTTTTTTTATAATCAATCTAATCAAACTTATTCTACAATAAAATCACTTCCTTTTATATCAAAATCTTTCTCAACGAGTGGAAGTTTTTCTGAATGGGTTGGGGTAGGAGAGCTTCCTCCGATAAATATCTTTCTTTTTCCCGCACTAACTTTTAATATGCCAGCATCATCTACTAAACCGAGCTCTCTTGGCGATAGATTGAATTCTACAGTTTTAGATTCTCCAGCTTTGAGTGATACCCTATTGAAGCCTTTTAAAGCATATAAAGGTTTCTGTCCTTTCGTATCAGGGTAAGAGATATAAAGCTGTACAACCTCTTCTCCTTCTACTTTTCCTGTATTCTTAATGCTGACAGATACTTTAGCATTGTTTCCTGTATCTATTGTTGACGGTACTTGGATCGGTGAATATTCAAATTTAGTATAACTTAAGCCATATCCAAACGGATATAAAACTTCTCCGTTGAAATATCTATATGTCCTGTTTTTCATTTCATATGAATTGAAGGCAGGCAAATCACTATCTTTTGCATAGAATGTAACAGGAAGCTTTCCTGAAGGATTATAGTCTCCAAATAGTACATCAGCAATAGCTGTACCTGCATCCTGGCCACCATACCATGCGTTGACAATGGCTGGAATGCTTTGTGATTCCCATTCTGTTGCAATTGCGCTACCTGTCATCATTACAAACACTGTAGGGATTTTTTCAGCAACAAGGGCTTTCATAAAATCTGTTTGTATTTTAGGTAGCTTGATAGAAGTTCTGTCACCCCCGGTAAAGCCTTCAATTTTAACAGGCATTTCTTCTCCTTCTAACTCGGGAGTGATTCCACCTACAAAAATAACTATATCTACACCTTTTAGACGTTTTAATAATGCAGAAACTTCTTCTTGACTGTTTGCTGAAGGAGTAACAAAGTCTATTCCTTTTTCATAAATAACTTCTGTCCCTTTCAATTTTTGTTTTATAGCTTCGTATGGCGTTACTATCTCCGTTGGGAAACCATTATAATTACCCAAAACAGAAACTTCATTATTTGCGTTAGGGCCTACAACTGCTACTTTCTTTAGCTTTTTACTTAGAGGTAATGTATTATTCTCATTTTTTAGAAGTACAATAGATTCCCTTGTTATTTTCAATGCTAAATCTTTATGTTTCTGAGATTCAAGAACAGATGTCGATATCTGAGAGTATTTAACATTTTCCGCAGGATCAAACATGCCTAGCCTGAATCTTATCGTAAACAAGCGTTTAAGAGATATATCTATTTGCTTTTCTGTAATTATACCAGTCTTTACAGCATCTACAAGAGCCTTATAAGCTTCGTTACCACAATCTATATCCGTTCCGTTGTATACGGCATCAGCTGCTGCATATTTGGCATCAGGGTGCGTTTTGTGATGTTGATAGAAATCGTCAATTGCACCACAATCCGATGTTACATAGCCCGTGAAGTTCCATTTCTCGCGTAGTATCTCTTGCATCAGAAAATTATTGCCACAGCAAGGTTCTCCATTATATGCATTGTATGCACACATCACTCCTGCAACTTTGGCATCCACTACTAAATTCCGAAATGCAGGAAGGTAAGTATCCCATAAATCATAGTCAGTAACAAATGTATTGAATGTATGACGCGTATTTTCGGGGCCGCTATGTACAGCATAATGTTTGGCACAAGCAGCAGCTTTTAGATATTTGGTATCGTCTCCTTGCAATCCGGCAACAAAAGACTTTCCTAATACCCCGGTTAAGAACGGGTCTTCGCCATAAGTCTCTTGTCCACGTCCCCAACGAGGATCTCTGAATATGTTAATATTAGGAGTCCAATATGTTAATCCGTAATATATTTCTCTATTGCCTTTTGATGTAGCGTCGTTATATATTGCACGTCCTTCGTCTGATATAGCAGAAGCAACCTCTTTCATCAACTCTTTATTCCAAGCTGCGGCCATACCTATAGCCTGCGGAAAAACCGTTACTTTATAATCTGTTCTGCCTATTCCATGCAGACATTCGTTCCACCAATTGTATGCCGGAATATTGAGCCGCTCTATTGCAGGTGTATTATTTAACATCTGGGCAACCTTCTCTTCTAATGTTAATTTTGACACTAAGTCATTGACTCGTTCATCAATAGAGAGGTTGGTGTTTTGGAAAGGGTAATTTTGTCCAAGCAGTGAAAAACAGGATAAAACATAGATAGAAAGGATCAGCGTTAACTTCAGTTTTTTCATGATTTTTTTTTGATTCTGAATTATAAAATATACACAAAGCCTCTGATAATGAGTCGAGAGGCTTTGTAAATGTATAATTTATTATTCATTAATCAAAGAGAAAAGCTCTTCGGCTGCCTCACGTGGGCCATCTTTTGCTTTACCTTCAATTGCCAGAGACGTGTGTATTTCGCCGATTTTAACTCCAGCTTTTTTCATATCACTAAAATATGAGCGTACAAGCTTTTCGGTCGCTTCTCGTTCTTGAACAGGTCCAAATGGGTTTGCAAAATAAGATTTCACAAGTCCTTTTTCTGTTGTCGTTCCTTTTGCTTTACGTGCTCCATCTTCAAATATTGGAATAGCTTTATCCAAATCGTTATACAAGAGGATTTTCTTTTCGGCCTCATTGTAATTATTGGCATATAGGAAATAATCTATCGGATATCCTCTGGATATAATTTCATATGTCGATATCGGAATTGTAACACGAGCATTTACTCTATCCATATTGGTATAAACACCTCTATCCAATTGAGCGAAGGCATAAGCCGGATCGAGATCATCTACCCTTACAAAGGCTCCAATCTCGGTTCCATATGCTTTGATAGTACCATCTTCTTCTTTCTTAAGATAACCCATATCATCAAAAATGACACGCATATGCCGGATATAGTTTTCATTTAAAGTTCTGAAAGCCTCAAGACTTTCAGATTTACCCGCACCACTGTCACCCATGATGATTATATTGGATTCTTTTCCATTACGAAGAACAATGTTCACCATAGCGCCGTGTATAGGTAGTCTTTCATTCTCAATTTGCTTCACATTATGCAATGTAAGAAGCATTTTCTTCATATAACCAAAATAATCTATATCGTCGCAATAGTTTGCATATCCAATCAATATATCATTCTTTTTATCTTTGTAATAGAAGGTACGTTTCTCTTCATGACCATCAGGATAACCGAATATGTAGATCATATCTGGTTTTTTTCCTATATATTCATTTTCTGTCGCTATTTCAAAAAGATTAGAGAGCCCTACACCATGTACCATAAAATCTTTATGGAAATAAACGAAGGTTAGCATGTTACCCACTTTAGCCGGAAATACGAACCAGTCGTCTTCGTTTAACACAAGATTTTCAATCGGATTTTGTTGATGCTCTTGGAAAATGCCATCACGTGTATTTCTCTTAGTATAAGAAATATATGGAGGATGAAATACTACTGTACTAATAAAAGGTATTGATGTTAACCCTTTATATTCGATCGGACAATTCCAGTTTACATCGTTTAATGTCAGACCGGCATTAGCTCCGGCTATAGATTGACGAAAAATACGGGATTCCCTTCCTACCACTGTTGTTTGTATTCTACGACCTGTTGATAATATGAGATCGTTAAACATATCATTGGCCTGAATAAAACGAACATTTTGCAGGCCTTCACCCAGCCTGTTATTTCTTACGATTGTATATCTCTCAAGTCTTTTCCAATATTCAAAAAGCAATTCTGTAACTTCTATAAATAAGTCTTTATCTTCAAAGAATTTTGAATACTTGTTATCTACAGCTACAACTTCTTCAATTTCAAATACAGTAAGCAGTTTAAATACTTCGATAAAAGCATCTACAAGATTGTCTTCTGAGCCAAAATGTTCAATATAATAATCGAAAATCACAACCTCTTCTTTCTTAAGAAATTGTTTTATAAAAGAATCAACTACTCGTCGAAAACCATAGCTATTAAGAAGTTTTTGCTTTGTGTCGCAATATTTTAATGTAAAATTGATCATTGCTCTTCCTCTGGAAAGCGTAAATTCATGTAGCATAATGTTTTATATATGGTTAAATTAATACAAAAAGAGAGTGTTTCTTGATACGAAACAAACAAAGATAAAGATTAAATTTAAGTTTTTAGTTAATATGATAAGGTAGATATGGTTTATGTATGTTAAATAATCTTTTGATACGGTATACATCTGTGTCGCATTTTTAAACATAATCTCTATCGGGTTGTTCTATATAAAGTAACATGATTGATTATTCATAATCTAAATACAAAACTTATATATTATGGCTAATTCAAAAATTATAAACATTTTAGGCGATCAAAGTGAGTTTCTTCTTGGGCATGTAAGCAAGACAGTTGACAAATCTCTTATACATGCGCCAAGTCCAAATGCGATAGATAATGTTTGGATAGATTCGGATCGTAACATTCCTACATTAAACAGTTTGCAAAGATTATTTAGTCATGGCAGGCTTGCTAATACGGGTTATTTGTCTATTTTGCCGGTAGATCAGGATATTGAACATACGGCAGGGGCTTCATTTGCTCCAAATCCTATTTATTTTGATTCAGAAAATATAGTAAAACTTGCTATAGAATCGGGATGTAGTGCTGTGGCTTCTACCTATGGGGTATTAGGGTCAGTAGCCCGAAAATATGCGCATAAAATACCGTTTGTGGTAAAAATTAATCATAATGAACTGCTAACATATCCCAATACATATGACCAAGTGCTTTTTGGTACTATAAAAGAAGCATGGAATATGGGGGCTACAGCTGTAGGTGCGACAATATACTTTGGTTCGGAAGAAAGCCGCAGACAAATAGTAGATATTTCCAAAGCCTTTGAGTATGCACACGAATTGGGTATGGCAACCATCCTTTGGTGCTATCTTAGAAATAGCTCTTTCAAGAAAGATGGTGTTGATTATCACAGTGCTGCAGATTTATCATCTCAGGCTAACCATATAGGTGTTACGATAAAAGCAGATATAGTTAAACAAAAACTTCCAACGAATAACGGTGGATTCAAAGCCATTAACTTTGCGAAGTGGGACGAACGTATGTATACAGAATTGTCTAGCGATCATCCTATCGATTTGTGCCGTTATCAAGTTATAAATGGCTACATGGGACGCGTTGGTCTAATTAACTCCGGTGGCGAATCGCATGGAGCGTCAGATCTTAAAGATGCAGTCTATACAGCAGTAGTTAATAAGCGAGCAGGGGGTATGGGCTTAATTTGTGGTCGTAAAGCTTTTCAGCGTCCAATGAAAGAAGGTATTGAATTGATAAATACAATACAAGATGTATACTTGGATAAAGAAATAACTTTAGCGTGAGCTAAAATCTAGTGTTTTTTATTATAGTTGCTAAGCAGCCCTTGTGTATATAAAGCACAGGGCTTCTTTTTTTAGAATAATAGATTAAAAATAAAGACCATTCTATGATTTAAGAATGGTCTTTATTTATTTTTATTTCTTCGTTTCTTCCTTTTCGTTCTTGTCTTCATCTTCTATAGGATGCGCAAGAGGGATGGTAATTCCGGCTTTCTCTGCATCGCCTTTCAGATACGAAGGAAGATTCATTCCGGCCATCTTGAATAAATCATTGAGTGGAGGAACCGACTTCATAAGACCCGAGACAAAATTAGCTGTAGTTGTTTGACCATTGCTATTGTTACCTGACGAATCCCAAACAGTAATCTTATCAATTTTAAGATTCTTGATCGCTTCAACCTGAGTTTTCACCAGTTCAGGAAGCTTTTCTATCAGTAGTAACTGATATGCCGCTACAGGATCGCCTCCGGCTGCATTTACTACACCTTTATAACCTTCCGCTTGTTTAGATAGTATTTCATACAATCCTCGAGCTTCTGCATCCATTTTGGCAAATATAGCATCAGCCTCACCTCGAGCTTGTTCTCTCAACTGTTCAGCCTTAGCTTGAGCTTCAATAATGATTTTTTGTTTCTCTATCTCAGCAGGAATTACAACGTTAGCTATTTGAGTAGAACGTTCTCTTTCAGAACGAGCCAACTCGGCTCTTTGTTCTGCCTGATATGCTTCTTCCAAAGCTTTTGCTTCTTGTACTTTCTCGGACGAAACAGCAAGTCTCAAGGCTTCAGCTTCCTTTTCACGACGTAGAGCATCGGAGCCTGCAATTTCTATTTTTGCAATATTCTCTCCTTTTACTGCTACAGCATTTGCTTCAGCCGTTTTTACACGAGTATCTCTCGTCGCTTCAGCTTTACCAATCGACTCATCTCTGAATGCTCCGGCAATGCTAACCTCTTTGTCCTTCTGAGCTATAGCTATCTGTACATCTCTATCCCGATGTGTTTCGGCTATTTGTACATCACGAAGTCTATCGGCTACAGCCTTTCCTGTTTCACCCATTTTTTCTTGTTCAGCTACACTCACTTTCGCCTCATTAATGGCTTTAGCAGCAGCTTCTTTCCCTAGAGCTTCTATATACCCTGATTCATCATTGATATCAGTTACGTTTACGTTGATTAACTTAAGACCAATTTTACGTAATTCGGTATCTACATTTTTAGAAATATTATCCAGAAATTTATCACGATCCGAATTGATTTCTTCAATCATCATTGTGGCAATAACCAAACGAAGCTGACCAAATAAGATATCTTTCGCCAATTCTTGTATCTGCGAAGTGGTCAAGCCTAATAATCTCTCTGCCGCATTATTCATATTCTCCTTCTCGGTAGAAATCGCAATAGTAAATCGACATGGTACATCGACCCTAATGTTCTGTTTACTCAATGCACTAGTCAGATTGGCCTCGATAGATATCGGCTTCAAATCTAAATAAGCAAAATCTTGTACTACCGGCCAGATAAAAGCACCTCCACCGTGTATACATTTGGCTGAAGCACCTCCTGTTTTGCCATATACAACTAATATTTTGTCCGACGGACAACGCTTGTACCTAGATACCATTGTCATAATGAGGACAAATATTACAATTATAGCCACTACAAAAAGAACTCCTGTTCCTTCAAATAATCCTTCCATAATAAGAGTTTTATTTTAAAATTTATTGTATTTGTTCAATCAAAGAATAGTTGTTAGAGTGTTAAAGGAGTAACAATTAATATATCTCCTTCTATACCCACAACCTTCACTAATGAGCCGTTTTTGATTTCATCAACGCTGTTGGTGATAGCTGAAAGTTCATGAGTAGATCCCCTAACACTAATAAAGACCTTTCCTTTTCCTGTTTTTGCCGCAGGAATAGAAAGATAAACATCTGCGGTTTTACCTATTGTATCTTCTATTTTAAAGCTATTATCTTCTGATAGTTTTAGTAACGCTCGCATAATAAAGAAAAAGAATGCAATGAAGAGGACTCCTACTAGAAACGCGACAATAGCTAAAAGAATATTGTTTTCTATAACATTGTAAAGTGATACTCCAGCCCATCCAAATCCTAGAAGAAAATTAATTAGGTTTCGAAGAGAAAAAAGCTGAAAAGGAGAATCTCCGCCATCTAGATTTCCATCAAAATCTGCATCAACACCTGTATCCGCATCGGCTCCAACAAAGGTCATTATTGTTTGTATAATAAATATTACACTCGCTCCGATGGCTATATACCAATAAAACTGTTGAGTGCCATCCATATTAGCAAAAAACTCTTTCATTATAGGTTTTAGTTAATGGTGTTAATTATATTTAAGCTTTATACAAATATATAATTTTTTCGCTAGAGAATTGACTCTAAAGGCATGTTTTTAAAATAAAAATTCCGTGAAACGTAAGATAATTTCACGGAATCTGATAACACTTGATTCTACATTAAACTCAATTATTCCAAATGTATAGGCTTTCCTTGGTAGAAATCTAATATTTTACTTCTAAAAAGGAAATCATACTTCGCCTGAATCTGTTCTGATCTACTTGTCAATAATTTAGTTTTCGCTTCATTAAATTCAAAAACAGTAGATTTTCCTATTTCATATCTTTCTTGTGCATACTTGAACGATTCTTCCGCTGCATCGTATGCCTTATCTGTAGAGCCGTATTTAGCCTGAGCTGCGACAGCACTCTGATATGCTTGCTGTATTTCCTTGTATAAGGCTAGTTTTACATTGTCTAAAGCTAGAGTTTGGTTTTCTATGCTTAATCGCGCGCTACGCACTTGATTACGTGTTTGGAAGCGATTGAAGATCGGGATATTCAGTGAGAATCCTATATATTTAGTCTGATTTTGACTAAGTTGTTTAGATATGCTTTCCTGATCCACCCCTTTTTTATAAATACGATCAAATCCGGTACCATAGCGCATAGTCATATCTAAAGTAGGATAGTATCCTGACTGAGCAACCTTTAATAATTTTTGAGAGCTTCCTAGCTTATATTGAGCCTCTTTAACATGGGGTTTTGTTTCTAATGCCATAGTGTAAACCTGATCGGGTGGTATTATACTAGAAATATTATCATATACAACATCTCCTAAATTAGGTTCTTCTATATCAAAATCTTTAGTTGTTGGCAAATTTAGTGATTGTGACAGATTTAGCAGAGATAAATCAAGGTCGTTATTTGCCATAGTCACATTTAGTTCATCTTTAGCTAACTGCGCTTTGATATCATACAATTGTGATGACGGAACCTTTCCAGCTTCAAGTAACAACTGTGTGCGTTCTACTTGCTGAGAACTATAAGATACTTGGTCTTTATATGCCTTTAGAATCTCTTTTTTGAAAAGTACATCTAGATATAACGATACTACTTGTAGTTCTAGATTTTCTTTTGCTTTTTTCAATCCTTCGACTGCAGCTTGCAAATTCAATTCATCCGCTTTTATTTGATTTGAAATACGGAATCCTGTAAATAGAGGTACAGATGTTGATATACCAAAGCTGGTAGAGCCTGTATTTCCTGTTCCTACAGCATTTGTTGTGGTTCTGATAGAACGACCAAAGTTAAAATCTTGTCCAATATTTCCGTTTAAATTTGGCAGACGACTATTCTTTGATGTGCTCAGATCTATTTCTGCACTTTTTACATTCAGAGATTGTTGTCGAAGGTCAATATTATTTTCTACTGCATAATCAACACACTGTTTCAATGTCCACTTCCCGGTTCCTTGAGAAAAAAGTGGAGTTTTTACTTGTACAGATTCTGCCGAGTGTTCTCCTAATATTTTAGTTGAATCTGCCGTCTCATCTAAGGTCTTTTCAGAACGAGACTCAGCCTTTTCTACATATGTCCTTTTTCTTACCGTTTGTGCTTGTATTGTAAAACAGAAACTTAATAGGACACAGAGTGTTATTGTTTTTTTCATAATTGTATACATTATCCTATCGGTCTATTTTTGAGCTGTTTTTTTAGATTTATCTGAAATTTCGTTTCCTCTGATTTTATCTCCCTTTTTCAACCCAGATTTTACTTCTACTTTTATTCCGTCAGATAATCCTGTCGTAATTAGTTTTTTATCAAATAATTGTTCTATAGAATCTTTTAGCACATAAACATATGCAGAGTCATTACTGAATGTTATTGTACTTTCCGGTATAGATAATACTTTCTCAGCCTTAGATAATACGATTTCAGCATTTGCGCTGTATCCGGCACGAATAAGTACTGTATCCGGTATACGAGCAGCAGCTTTTATTTCAAACAAAATGGCTCCATTTTCTTCAACTCCTTTTGGTGCAATATATTCCAGAACAGCATCAAATTTTTTGTTTTCTATAGCACCTACAGATAGTTTCATTGGCATACCTGTATGTATACGTCCGACTTCGGTTTCGTCTACTTTTCCAATAAAGATCATATCGTTCATATTGGCTACACTAGCTATAGTAGTACCATCATTAAATGTATTGGCCTGAATAACAGAGTTTCCGACTTTAATAGGAACATCTAGTATCATACCAGTAATAGTAGATCTGATCTGAGTATTACTATATTGAGCTGTTTTTTTAGAAATCCCATTTTTTACAATATCCAGATTATCTTTAGAATTATCCATCTCTTCTACAGCTTTTTTGTAGTCTGCCTCCGATTTATCCATCTCTTCCTTGGCTATTACACCTTTACCAAAAAGCTGTTTCTGTCTGTCGTATTCCGCTTTTATCTGGTTCAGGTTGATGCGAGCAACATTAACTCTCGATTCTGCACTATTCAACTGAGAAACCTCTGGTATTACTTTTACCGTAGCGATAATTTCCCCTTCTTTTACAAAATCACCGGCTTCTTTCAGCACCTCCGATACAATCCCGGAAATCTGAGGCTTGATAAGAATTTCATCACGGGGTGATACCTTACCTGTTGCTACAGTAGTGTTTTCTATATCTCCCGATTCTACAGTTGATATTTCATAAACAATCTTCTTCGGTTGTGATTTTCTAAAAAGAAAATATAATGTACCAACGAAAATTAATCCGATAAGTACTAGTCCAATAATTTTTAAAGCTTTCATATTATTTAATTTTCTATTTTTTATTCTTTACAGTAAATTATTCTTCTCTGATAGCATCGATTGCTTTTATGCGCAGTGCTCTCATTGCAGGCATCAATCCCGAAAGTATGCCCGATACGATCAATACTCCTAATGCAGCTATTGCCGTCCAAAATGAAACAAGTGGCGGTATGAGAAATACGTCGTCACTTATATTTTTGCTCATGACGTAGCTGATGATTTCTATGAGTGCTATTCCTGCAAAGAAGCCTGCAAATCCGGCGATTGTCGTTAAAACAAAGCTTTCACTTAAAATTTGCTTCACTATTGTTATTGGCTTCGCTCCGATAGCACGTCGCACTCCAATTTCGCGGGTTCGTTCACGTACTGTTACCAGCATAATATTACTGATACCTATAATGCCGGATAACAAAGCTCCTATTCCCACAAACCATATAAGGAAATCAATACCTAAAAATAAGTTGTTGAAAATCTGAAACTGTTTTTCTATATTGAAGCTACCTACGGCTTTTTCATCGGTAGGAGATATGTCATGCGCTGTTTTTATTATCGCTGTAACCTCTTCTTCTACAACAGAGGCTGGATAACCCGGTTTAGCCGTACATGCCATAAAATATACTTTGTCTCCTTGGTTAAAGGCCTGTTGCATTGTAGAGAATGGAATAAAAACCGTTGATTCTACATCTCCGCCGATCGACATGTTCGACTTAGGACGAATCACTCCAATTACTTGAAAGTATATTCCATTTACTCTAATATATTGTCCTTCGGGATTTTCCCCCGGCTGAAATAATGTTTCATAAACCTCTCGTCCGATTACGCATACTTTGCGAGTGCCCGCTATATCCAATTCGTTGAATACCCGTCCCATGAGTATGTGCTGTTGTTCTATATTGAAATGATCGGGATATATACCTCTTGTTCCATACGATCCTGATTTTCGTCCACGTACAACATTTTTATCTCCGCTATTTCCAAAGAGTACAGGAGAAATATATTCCACAGATTGGGCTTTCTCTCTGATCAGCGTAACATCTTTTCTGTTCATCGACCAGAAACGTCCTTTACGGAATCCTTTATACGGTTCACTGGTAACATCTGTCCAAAAGAAGCAGGAGTTGGATGCAAATCCGCTTACGTTTTTCATAATACCACCTTGAAAGCTATATCCGATACCGATAAGGATAATAAGCATAAAAATACCCCACGAAACGCCTATGCAAGTAAGAAAACTTCGAAGCTTATTTCGAGTAATCGTTACCCATATTTCTTGTAAATTGTCTAAATCAAACATGTTCTGGTTTTTTTATTATTCGGCTCTCATCGCTTCTATTGGACTCACTTTTGTCGCTTTCAGGGCAGGTATAAGACCTGCAATTGTTCCTGCAACAATCAGAACCACTGTTGCCCATATTACAGTAGACAAATCTACTGTTGGATCTTTGAATATTGAAGGACCATCCGATGGTGCGTTTGCCATAATTGTACTAATTCCTTCTGTTATACCAACCCCAATGACTATACCAATGTAGCCTGCTACGGTAGTGATCAGTATAGATTCAAAGATAATGAGCTTGAGTACAGAGAAAGGAGTAGCTCCTATTGCCTTTCGAATACCGATTTCTTTAGTTCGTTCTTTTACCGTTATAAGCATGATATTTCCTACACCAACAATTCCCGCTAATAATGAAGCGATTCCGATGACAATGATAAAAGCAGTGATAATAAAGAATATACTTTGTGCTTCCAGCATGTCTTCTGCCGTATTGCGAACATACAATGCAGATCTGTCGGCCGGGTCAAAATTATGGAGTGTTCCCATTCGTTGGCGGAGCTTTTCTACAAATTTCTCGTTTGCTTCTTTGGTTGGCAATCCGACTACGGTAAAGTCAATCCTGCGAAAACCATAACCTTTGTTATATAGCATCTGGGCTGTTGTGAAAGGAATATAGCCCGGAGGGTTGTTGTCATAGATATCTTCATTATCATAAACCCCAATCACCTGATAAGCTATATTATTATCAGCAATCACATATTGGTCTATAGGATCTTTATCTTTAAATAATACCTTTTTCATATCGGGGCTGAGAACTATAACTTTGCGACGATTGTCAACATCCATTTTATTGAGAAATCGGCCATTTCCATTCGCAACTTTCAGATTATTGATAATAGAAGCATCCTGTGACACGCCGTCTATATCCCACGAACCATACTCTTTTTCATAAGATAGAGTTACTCTTTGGCTCAAGCGAACAGAGACATATTCTACCTCCGGTATCTTATTTCGTATTAGATCATAATCTTTTTGATCAAACTTTATTTGTCTATTTGTTGGAAGGCCCTTGTAAGCCATTGAAGTCCATCCGGGCCATAATGTAACAGAGTTTTGTGCTCTGCGTGAAAAGTTTGAAGTAACACCATTTTTCAACCCATTACCTGCAGCCAATAAGATTATAAGCATAAAAATACCCCATGCTACAGCAAAACTGGTCAAAAAAGTGCGTAACTTATTTTTGCCGATTGTAGAAAATATTTCGCGTATAGAATCAAAATCAAACATAAGTAATCCGGGTTTACATTGCTATTACTGGGTTCTCATTTACTTCTATCGAACCTATAATTCCATCCTTTATATGGATAACTCGATCTGTAGCATCAGCCACAGATTGCTCATGGGTTACAATAAGCATGGTTATACCATCGTCGTTATTGATTTGTCGAAGTAATTGCATTACATCTCTTGAGGTCTTACTATCCAAGGCTCCTGTAGGTTCATCGGCCAGTATTATCTGGGGTTGGGCTATTAGAGCCCGGGCAATTGCGACACGCTGCTTTTGTCCTCCGGAGAGTTCATTAGGCATATGGCTCGCATGTGATGCTAGTCCCATCTTATCCAGATATTCCATAGCTATGCTATTACGTTTTTTTCGAGAAACTCCCTGATAATATAGCGGTAACGCTACGTTTTCTACAGCATTTTTGAATGTAATCAGGTTGAAGGACTGGAATATAAAACCAATCTTTTTATTTCTCAACTCAGCTGCTTGGGTTTCACTCAAATTTTTGATTAGGACATTATCTAAATAATATTCACCGGTATCATAGGTATCCAGAATGCCGAGAATATTAAGCAAGGTGGATTTCCCGGAACCGGAAGCTCCCATTATAGAGACTAACTCACCTCTTTCCACATCCATATTAATCCCTTTCAATACATGTAAAGGCGATTTTCCCCAATAAGTTTTGTTTAAACTATTTATTCTTATCACGTTCGCTGTTGTTTATTATATTTGAAGAACCTACTGCCACACAGAATTAACTTTTGATAAAGTTTCATGAAATTGTATCTAGAAACATTTACTATATATGTCGTTAAAAATTAAAAAAGGTTACACCTTTTTGATATTTTAACATTAAAAAAATATATAATTCTGTAATTAGATGATATAAAGATGAATAATTAAATTTAGAAAATACAACTTTTGCTTATAAATTTATTTTTTTGATATGCTTAAGGAGCCTTGTATTGCTAATTTTTTTCAGAAGAAAGCATATTTGAAATAAATCATAGAGTCATATATTAAATAGAAAGATAGCAGGTATGGTATGCGATAAAATTGGAGTATTTTCATCTTTTGAAAAATTTAGAATATTATTCATATACATTTTGTCAATAGAAAAATATTATTTTTCTTTGCAAATATTTTCCAATAGCAAATATTTTAATGGAGTCAATTTGTAAACTAAAAAACATATATAAATCTCTTTATACTTTCGAGAAAGAGTTTGCCGAAAAGAATAATATAACCATTAACGAAGGGATGGTTTTATGTTGTATGAAGGATGAGAAGCCAAGAACAGCAAATGAGATTTGTGAATTTGTGGGGTTGTCTAATTCCAGAGTATCACGTATAATAAATACTGTAGAAACAAAAGGGTATATATTGCGAGAAATGGGTTCAATAGATAAAAGACAAATGATCTTTTCCTTGACAGAGGAAGGGAGAAAGAAAATAAAAGAAATGATGAAACATGAAATTAATTTATCTGCATTGATAAAAGAACTGGTAGAAATATCAGCATAATTTTTTAATCACATAATTGCTAATAACAAATATTTATAATATAAATTATGAAAATACTTATAATTGGAGGTGTGGCAGGTGGTGCAACAGCAGCTGCACGACTCAGAAGAATGGACGAAAATGCTCAGATTATACTCTTCGAAAGAGGAGAGTACGTATCGTATGCCAACTGTGGACTTCCTTATTATATTGGCGGTACAATTAGTGAACGAGACAGGTTGTTTGTACAAACAGTAGATGGTTTTATCAATCGTTTTAATATAGATATCCGTGTAAGATCCGAAGTGACAAGTTTCGACCTGAAAGATAAAACAGTAAAAGTCCATGATATTGCCGCCAATAGAGATTATACAGAAAGTTATGACAAACTAATAATATCTACAGGAGCAGAACCTATCAAACCTCCAATGCCGGGCATAGAAGATAGTCGTATATTCTCCTTAAGGAATGTATCTGATATGGATAAAATAAAAAGCTATATAAACCAACATAACCCCCGAAGAGCTGTGGTAATAGGCGGTGGTTTTATCGGCTTGGAAATGGTAGAAAATCTACATGATGCAGGATTAGATATAACGTTGATTGAAAAGAGTAACCAAGTAATGGCTCCAATCGATTTTTCTATGGCTTCTATTGTACACCGGCACCTTATTCAAAAAAATGTATCTCTTTTGCTCGAGGAGGGTGTTGCACAGTTCGAATCAATTGAGGGAGGTATAAACGTCGTATTGGAAAGTGGAGGAAAAGTTACTGCAGACATGGTTATATTAAGCATCGGAGTTCGTCCCGAAGTAAAATTGGCTAAAGACGCAGGCTTGCAACTTGGCTCTATGGGAGGCATCAAGGTTGATGACTATATGCAGACATCAGATAGTAGCGTATATGCTCTAGGTGACGCTACAGAGGTATTTAATCCAATTATCGATAAACATACTCTAGTTCCGCTAGCCGGACCAGCAAATAAACAAGCTCGTATAGTAGCCGATAATATTTTAGAAGGGAATAAGTATATATATAAGGGTACTATAGGAACTTCCATTGCTAAGGTTTTTGATCTGACTGTCGCAGCAGCAGGAGCTTCTTCAAAATTACTAAACAGAGAGAAGATAGAGCATATATCATCATATACGCACGGAAGTTCGCATGCTGGCTATTATCCGGAAGCACTACCATTATCTATCAAAATAATTTTTTCTCCTGAAGATGGCAGATTGTTGGGAGCTCAGGTTGTAGGTTATGATGGGGTTGATAAACGTATTGACCTATTTGCTCAGGTTATAAAAAAAGGAGGTACAATTTATGATCTTCAGGAGATAGAACACGCTTATGCTCCCCCATACTCGTCAGCCAAAGACCCGGTAAATATGGCCGGATTTGTAGCAGAGAATATTTTAAAAGGGAAAGTAAATATTATACAATGGCGTGACATCCTCAACGTAGATAAAGCAGAAGCTATGATCATAGATTCACGTACAAAGGAAGAATATGATTTTGGACATATTGAAGGAGCAATTAATATACCAGTCGATGAGATTAGAAGTCGTCTAAATGAAATGCCGAGAGATAAAAAGATTATAGTTTATTGCGCTGTTGGATTACGAGGGTATATTGCCTCGCGGATTCTTATGCAGCACGGTTATACCGACGTTTATAATCTTTCGGGAGGATATCGAACTTACTCTTGTGCTATTGCTGATAATACAACGAGTGAAGGTCTTTGTGATACACTTATTAAAGATGATGGAGAGATGGAAAATAAAGAAAGTACAATGATTAAAACAATCAAAATAGATGCTTGTGGATTACAATGTCCCGGTCCGATCATGCAATTGAAGAAAAATTACGATGAAATAAATCTAGGCGACCGCCTCGAAATCAGCGTTACAGATCAGGCTTTTGGTGAAGACTTAAATGGCTGGTGCCGTATGGTTGGCGCAAAACTAGTAAGTATGAATAACTCCGGTGGGGTAATAACTGCTATTGTAGAAAAGATAGCAAAAGAAGATGCTTCTTGCACCACATCAGCTATCGCTAGAGATAATAAAACGCTGATAGTATTTAGTGACGATTTAGATAGAGCTTTAGCTTCATTTGTGATAGCGAATGGTGCTGCAGCGACAGGAAAGAAAGTAAGTATCTTCTTTACTTTCTGGGGTCTGAATGTAATAAAAAAGGAGAAAAAGCCTACTGTAAGAAAAGACTTTATGGGAAAAATGTTTGGCATGATGTTGCCATCTAGCAGCAAAAAACTAGGCCTATCTCAAATGAATATGGGAGGAATCGGTAGTAAAATGATGCGTAGTATCATGAAAAACAAAAATGTAGATAGCCTTGAAAGCCTTATGCAACAGGCTTTAGACAATGGTGTCGAATTTATTGCATGTTCCATGTCGATGGATGTAATGGGTATAAAAAAAGAGGAATTAATAGATAATATTACGATTGGGGGTGTTGCCGCTTATCTCGATAGAGCAGAAAATGCGAATGTAAATCTATTCATTTAATATTTTTAGATATATAAGACAACCCTAAATGCTCTTCTCTCACCTGATTATTTATCCTGGAGAGAGAGGAGTCCTTTTTATGTTTTTGCACCTATACAAAAAGAAAGTAGATATAATATCCTTAAATTAAAAAACAATAAATTTCATAGATTTAGATTCCGTCTCTGATAATTTGTAGGGGCTTTATTCTTTGTTCAATAATTATTTTTATTTGTTTAGTATAATATATTTATATAAGTTTGTGGCTTGAGACTATAAATATATTTTTTCTTTAACATTGACTTTACATACATTACTAATGTTTTGCCTAGATAACATTTAGTAATCAGATAAAATAATGGGGTCTATACTAAATAGATTAGAATCAGAACAAACAACAAAACTACTGAGAGAATATTCCATTTCGGCTATTATCGGTTCCTTAGTTGTTGCCATCTACAATATTGTGGATAGTATCTATATTGGACATGGGCCTAATTTAGGAGATCATGCCATTGGTGGGCTAGGACTCGTTTTTCCTATAATGACATTCTTTACTGCATTAGGAGCATTCGTCGGTACAGGTGCTGCCACTCGTGTTGCTATTTATATGGGTGAAGGTTGCAAAGATAAGATGGATAGAGCACTAGGTAATGCTCTGGTTTTGATAATACTATTAACAGGATTCTTCGTTCTTTTGACCTATATCTTTATCGATCCACTATTACATATAATCGGAGCAACACAAGACACTTATCATTTTGCTCGCGAGTTTTTAATCTATTATCTACCGTGTTGTATCTTTCTTAATTTAGGGTTCGTATTGAGCAGTGTTATGCATGCTTCGGGTTATCCTCAAAAAGCAATGTATATTATGCTGCTTGGTGTTATTCTAAATATCATCCTTGCACCTATTTTCATTTTTATATTCGAATGGGGTATGAGAGGTGCTGCAATTGCCACTTCAATAGCAGCGTTTATCTCCTTCGTTATCTTTATGATTCATTTTCTTGAAAGAAATAACACATTAACACTACATAAGCATAAGTTAAATCTAGATAAAAAAATTGTATGGGCTATAATGAGTATTGGTGTCTCTCCATTTCTTATGCAAGTAGCAGCTTCCATTGTTGTCTTTTTTATAAATAACAGATTAAGTACTTATGGAGACAGCATTGCCATAGAAGCATATGCCATAGCCAATAGATTAAATCTTATTATTGTACTTATTATTGTTGGTTTGACACAGGGGATGCAACCTATAGTTGGATACAATTATGGAGCTAACAAGATAGAAAGAGTTATATCTACAGTAAATCAGGCAATAAAAGCCGGCATCGGTATCGGATTTATCGGTTTGATAGGTGGATTATTCTTTTCAGATATTGCAGTCAGTCCATTTAATCCTACTCCTGCATTGGCGAGTAAAGCTTCCGGAGTTTTAAAAATAATAACGATTGTATTACCTCTTAGTGGGTTACAAATGGTCATTTCTAATTTTTTCCAATCTATAGGAATGCCCACGAAAGCAATCATGCTAAGTCTAACACGGCAATTTCTTTTTCTAGTACCGTTGTTGTTTATTTTACCTCTTTTTTTTCAATTGGATGGGGTCTGGTTTTCAATACCATTAGCTGATGTTGCATCAACAATATTCGCTGTTATTATTTATATTGGGCAAATACATAAACTTAAAGAAAAATACACATATGCAATAGATTAGATAATAAAACAAGAAAGACAAACAAAAACAAACTACAACTATTTAATAATGCAACATTACAAAGAGCTACTTATCGTATCCCCTTTCGAGATACCGAATACTACTTTAGCTTTAGAAACGATCAAGACCGGTGCATATCCCGTATTGCATCTTGGTCGGAATCTGCAAAAAGCACAAGAATCCTTAGATATCATGAGTGAATCTACAACAGAATCTTTTGGGGTTTGTTTTGTAGATAATACTACATTTAAATTAGACCTTCCACCGAATGTAAGCAGAGTGATTTTTCCTGCTGGTATGGATATATCTGTAAGCGAAAATATAGAAAAATTATGTCAGGTACATTCTTTAGATGAAGCTGCAAGAGTAATAGATAGCGGTATCAGTAATATTATCGTAAAAGGAAATGAAGGAGCGGGAAAAGTGTCAGCGCAGTCCTCATTCATCCTTTTCCAAAGTATAGCGAATAAATATTTAAAAAAAGAAATAAATATTTATATACAAGGAGGAATCGGTATACATACTTCTGCCGCTTGTCTAGCTTTAGGGGCAAAGGGGGTTATTCTGGATAGTCAGATTTCATTATTTCCTGAATGTGTATTAACTAAAGATCAGAAAAATATTTTTAGTAAACTGAGTGGGAGTGAGACTACTGTAATTGACAAATTCAGAATATTGTTGAGGAAAAATTCTCCTAAATTACCTGTAAACACTAAATATTCGGATGTTATACCATTACTGGGAGGATTAGATATTAATAAGAATATCTTACCTATGGGACAAGATATTTCATTATCTATTGACTTTGTAGAAAAATATAAAAACCTTAACACTTTCGTTTCTAGTTTCTATGAGGCTATATACGGTCATATACAGCAAGCAAAAAGACTGCAAACAATCAAATCAGATAGTAAACTCGCAAAAAGCTTAGGTATAAAATACCCGATAGCACAAGGGCCAATGGCTAGAGTAAGCGATGTCCCTGAATTTGCTTGTAGTGTAGCTGATGCGGGAGCATTACCTTTTATAGCCATGAGTATGACAACCGGAGATGCCGCCCGCAACCTGATAGCAGAATCCAGTCGGTTACTCAACGATAAAGTCTGGGGCGTGGGGCTACTAGGCTTTATTCCTACAAAACAACGTGAAGAGCAAACGAAATATATATTGGAGTACAGACCACCCGTAGTACTTATCGCCGGAGGAAGCCCAGCTTTGGCAAAACCATTTGAAAAAGAAGGTATCAAAGCTTTTATTCATGTTCCATCTCAAACATTGTTGGATATATTTCTTAAAGAAGGGGCGAAGAACTTTGTATTCGAAGGACGTGAAAGCGGGGGACATATAGGCCCTCTTTCCAGCTTTATCTTATGGGAAAGACAGATATACAGATTACTAAAAGAAGATAATCTGTCTGCATTTAGTGTCTTTTTTGCGGGTGGGATACATGATGCATTTTCTTCTGCGTTCGTATCTATAATGTCTTCCACACTCGATGCTAAAGGTGCTAAAATAGGGGTGTTAATGGGGTCTTCATATCTTTATACAAAAGAAGCCGTAGAGACAAAAGCCATCCTCCCTGAATTCCAAAAGTTGGCGATTGAAGAAAATGCAACAGTTATTCTGCAAGCTGCCCCCGGACAAGAAACACAATCTCTAAAATCTCCATTTACAGAATATTTCGGTAAGGAAAAAGAAAAACTACAACAGCAAAACCTAGATAGTAAAGAAATTTGGATCAGATTAGAGGAGCTTAATCTTGGTCGTTCAAGAATTGCAACCAAAGGCATTGAACGTATAGGGACTGATCTTGTAAAATTGAACGAGGAAGAGCAAAAAGAAAAAGGTCTTTACATGATAGGACAAATAGCAGCTCTCAATCAAAAAGAAATGACTCTGGATGAATTGCATAAGCATGTAGCTGTAGATAATAACGAGCTACTTTCTCAACTGCCCGATATTGCTTTGCCAACATCAAATACAAAACCATTAGATATAGCGATTGTCGGAATTTCGAGTATTTTCCCCGATGCGCATAATATTGAAGAATATTGGAGAAATATCGTTCTTGGCAAAAATTGTATCACAGAGGTTCCCGATAGTCGCTGGAATAAAGATCTGTATTATGATTCAAATTCTACTGATACAGATAAAGTGGTCTCGAAATGGGGCGGATTTATCCCATCCATAGATTTTGA
The DNA here is from genome assembly GCF_001899125.1 of Dysgonomonas sp. 37-18. NCBI lineage: Bacteria > Pseudomonadati > Bacteroidota > Bacteroidia > Bacteroidales > Dysgonomonadaceae > Dysgonomonas > Dysgonomonas sp. 37-18. The sequence goes on from NZ_MKVC01000008.1 coordinate 46,725, forward strand.
TCCTCTTGAGTTCGGAATGACACCTCAATCACTTGCATCTATAGAACCAACACAATTACTGAGCCTTTTGGTGGCTAAGCAAGCATTAACAGATGCAGGATATGAAAACCTGTCCGAAATTGATTTAGAAAACACTTCCGTTATATTCGGTGCAGAAGGAGCAACAGAACTAGCGGCAAGTTATGGTTTCAGAGGCTATGCAAAACAGGTTTTTGGAGAATTACCCGATGTATTGAAAAACTCCCTACCTCGCCTTAATGAAGATTCTTTTGCAGGAGTATTATCAAATGTGATATCCGGTAGAATAGCCAATCGCTTAAATCTGGGAGGACGTAACTATACAGTAGATGCAGCCTGCGCTTCTTCTCTTGCAGCATTGGATCTGGGCTGTCAGGAGTTATTCTCCAATCGCTCTGATATGGTACTTTTAGGTGGAGCCGACTTACATAACGGAATCAACGACTTCTTAATGTTTTCATGTACGCATGCATTATCCCGTAAAGGTTACTCTGCCTCATTCGATGCAGATTCGGATGGTATTGCCTTGGGAGAAGGCATTGGCGTTTTAGTGCTGAAACGGTTAGCTGATGCTGAACGTGATGGAAATAAGATATACGCTGTTATCAAAGGAATGGGAGGTAGTAGTGATGGAAAAAGCCTGGGAATGACCGCTCCAAACAGAAAAGGACAGATAAAGGCATTACAAAGAGCTTATCAGAATGCAGGAATTTTACCATCACAGGTAGAAATGATAGAGGCTCATGGCACGGGAACAGTAGTAGGAGACCGAACAGAACTGCGAGCATTAACAGATATGTTTCTTGAATCAGGCGCCATTAAAGGGCAAACATTACTAGGTTCTGTAAAGACACAAATAGGACATGCTAAATGTGCTGCAGGTATTGCAGGCGTTATCAAAACTGCTTTGTCTATCTACTATAAAGTTCAACCGCCGACATTGCACCTGAATAAACCAAATCCTTATTATGATAAGGACAGCAGTCCTTTTGTGTTTAATTCTCACTCGGGATATTGGGACAGTGAAAAAAGAATTGCAGGAGTTAGTGCTTTTGGTTTTGGCGGAACCAATTTCCATGTAGTGATGGAAAATCATAAAAAAGAGGAAGAACATAATAGCAGTTTACCTCTATGGTCATCAGAACTATTTGTATTTCGCGGGGATTCACTAATAGAAGCTAAACAACAATTACAGAAAATAAAAGAACTGCTAAACTACAATGATACAATCAATATTAAAAATATCGCTTACAGTTTGGCAGTACACAGCAAGAAAGAAGTTCAAGTGTCTATAATTGCTAGTGATTGTAAAGAATTACACAATAGAATTAATGTAGCTCTTGCCGGAAAAGAAGAATATGGAATTTATTTAAAAAATGCGAAAGAAGGAAAGGTTGCATTTATGTTTTCCGGACAAGTTAGCCAAAGAGTAAATATGGCTCGGGATATGTTTGTTGTCTTTCCCGCAATGCGTCGCTTACTTACCAAGCATAAAGAATATGAGAAGATACTATTTCCATACTCAGCCTTCGATGAAGAAACGCGTAAAGAGCAAGAGAAAGTTATCACCGATACACTAAATGCCCAGCCATTACTGGGTATTGTAGATTTTGCCTTTGCTGAGTTTCTTAAATCACTAGGTATTATTCCTGATATGGTAGCAGGTCATAGCTATGGAGAATTGGCGGCTTTATGTTTTGCTGGTGCTTTTGATGCAGAAGTGCTAGTCCCATTAAGTCATAAAAGAGCTTTATCTATATTAGATGCAATAGAAGAAGACAAAGGAAAGATGATAGCCGTTAGTCTTCCCGAAACAGAGATAATTACGCTACTAGATGGTGAAAAGGATGTATGGGCTGTGAACTTCAATTCTCCGAAACAAATAGTCCTAGCCGGTTCTACCGAAGGAATCAATTCTTTTATGCGAAAACTAAGTAATAAAAATATTGCTTATAAAGAGCTTAATGTAGCATGTGCATTTCATAGTCCTCTTTTACACAAATCAAGAAAGTTGTATGCCGATGTGTTACACAAGGTTGACTTTAAGACTCTAAATATACCTGTATGGTCTAATACAACAGCAGAGCATTATCCTCAAAAAACTCAAGAAATAAAAAATCGATTAGCGGAGCATCTTATTAAACCTGTACTTTTTAACCGGCAAGTTGAAAATATGTACAATGAAGGTGCACGTATGTTTATTGAGGTGGGACCGGGCAGAGTTCTTACTGGACTTGTTCAATCCATATTAGGAGACAAAGTTTCTACTTTTGAGACAGAAAATAAAAGTTTCAATGGAGTAACTTTCATCTTACATACTATTGCAAAATATTTGTCAACAGGAAAATCTGTTGACGTTGAAAAACTCTTTGAAAAGCGCAATACATCTATAGTAAACATTGATAAGCCTGAACAATATAAGAAGAGTCCTATTGTTTGGCATATTAATGGTCATAATGCTATACCTACTAATGGACGAATGCCTTCAACAGGAGCATATCCGATAACACAACCTATAATGAACTTAAAAAACATGACGAATAATCTAAATAATAATTCCACTTCAGGACTTTCATCCTCTGATCAAGTAATATTGGAGTATCTGGATAGTATGAGAATGATGATGCAAAGCCAGCGTGATGTCATGCTCGGCTATTTGGGACATACACCTAACAATAATATATCAACTCCAATACAAACGAACTCTGTACAACAAGTACAAGTGTTACCGATGAGCACTTCTTCACAACAGGTAGAGCAGAGACAAGAATTTGTGGACATAAATACATCTTCTTCTAAATCGGCTGGAACATCAACACAAGCCTTATTTATAGACGATATTAAAGGTCTATTACTCGAGACCGTTAGCGAAAAAACGGGCTATCCGATCGAAATGTTAGGTCTTGACTTAGACTTAGAAGCAGATCTGAGTATAGACTCTATCAAACGAATGGAAATTATTGGATCATTGAGAGAAAAACTTAATATATCAGGGAGCATGGAAGATGCTGAAGATACAGTAGAAAAGCTTGCCTCTGTAAAAACTCTTAATGGTTTGATCGATTGGATTAAGGAATTAGCCAATTCAAGTATCAGTCAGACACAAGGTGCAATTATACCAGATGTAGTTCATTCTGTTGCTCCTATTCAAACTCAAGCCGTGACAATTGATGACATTAAGACTTTGCTTCTTGAAACCGTTAGTGAAAAAACTGGTTATCCAGCCGATATGCTTGGTTTGGATTTGGATTTGGAAGCTGATCTAAGTATTGATTCTATCAAACGTATGGAGATTATAGGCTCATTGAGAGAAAAACTAAATATATCCGGTAGTATTGAGGATGCTGATGATACAATTGAAAAACTAGCTTCAGTAAAAACTCTTAATGGATTAATTGATTGGATAAGAGAGTTGGCTAATGGTGTTGAGAATAAAGATTCTATATCCCAGTCTCAAATAGGGCAAACAATTCAAGTTGAGCAGATAGCAGTAAAAGAAAGTGATACCATTGAAGGTGAATTGATAAGAATGAGCCTTGAACTTGAAGAAACAACATTAAACTCAGAAAAAATTCAGATACAAGGAAAACGGTTTGCACTTACTGATGATGGTGGTGGATATGCTCAAAATATAAAAGCATCAATAGAGGCAAATGGAGCTATTGTTGACTTGATACAAGGAGATGAGAATCTTACTCAGTATGATGGCCTTGTTATACTCAACTCTTCTAAATCACCTCGAAAATACAGTATCAAAGAAGTGTTTAGTATGATCAAAAATGTAGATCTTGTTAAGATTAAATGGGTCTATACATTCAGTGATGTACTTGGTAATATTAAAATGACCGAAGGGGTATCTAAGTTGAAAGAAATTCAAGGCTTCCCAGGACTGATAAAGAGCCTTGCTCATGAGTTTCCAACAATTAATTTCCGGGCAATAGTATCACATTCTATCTTCGACCCAAATCTTCTATCTCAAATTGCTGTAGATGAATTATTAACAGAAGATGACACTTATACAGAAATAATCTATAAGGATAATAAGAGATATTTTGCAAAACCTAAACCTATCACTCTTGTCAAAAATGGAAGTTCTCATTTTTCTCTCGACAAAGATGCTGTAGTTGTTGTGTTTGGCGGTGCACAAGGGATTACGCCGGAACTGATTAGCGAACTGTCAAAAGAATATCCCTGTAACTATATTCTTGTAGGACGTTCTGACGCTCCTACAGAAGAATTTGATAAGTATAAATCATTGGACTCGAAGGATAAGATACGCAGATATCTGATCACTGAAGAAAATATGAAATCTCCCGGCGAAATAGAGAAGAAACTACAAAAGATATTCAAGACTAATCAGATAAATGAAAATGTTGCAAAAATAGAACAAAACGGAGCGAAAGTAACATATATATCCTTAGATATAAAAAATGAAGAAGCACTGAGAGATTTTATCAAAAAAACATATGATACCTATAACAGAATAGACGGAATATTTCATGCGGCAGGTTTGTTGGACGATAAATTATTTATACATAAAACCTTTGAATCTTTTTATAAAGTGTATTCTACCAAAGTTACTCCACTGCATGTCTTATTGGATGAACTACGTTCCGACCTGAAGCTATTTGTAATGTTTAGTAGCGTTGCATCAGCTTATGGAAACAAGGGACAATCTGATTATGCTTCAGCAAATAGTGTTTTCGATCATATAGCTTCAATCCTAAATGACAAAGTTGAAGCCAGAATACTAACCATCAACTGGGGACCTTGGAAAGGAACCGGGATGGTGAATGAAACACTAGAAGCTGAATTCAAGAAACGCGGAGTTTCGTTGATCCCTCTAAAAAAAGGAGCTGAATATTTTGTAAAGGAGCTTAAATATGGAAAAGAGAGCCATATACTGGTAATGGGTGGAGCAGATGATGTGAAAAGCTTTTTAAATAATTGACTCAGAAGTGGAAAATAAAAAAGATATAGCAATAGTAGGAATGTCTTGTTTTGCTCCTGAAGCAAGTAATTACACTGAGTATTGGAACAATCTTATCAATGGGGTGGACTGTATTAAGGATGTTCCTGCAGATAGATTGGATCCTAGATATTTTGATGAGACAAAGACTCTGGCTGTAGATCGATTTTACTGCAAACGAGGAGGTTTTATTCCGGATATATTATTTGATCCCATGCAGTTTTCGATCCTACCATTGGCTGTAGAAGGAATGGATACGGCGCATCTTTTAGCATTAAAAAATGTTTATGAAGCGTTGGAAGACGCATCGGTCTTTGAAAAAAATATATCCTTAAAGAAATGCGCATTGGTAATAGGAAAAGGAGCGTATGTGGGATCTGCTATATGGCGAGCTATGGATATTGTTCATGTCAGTCATCAAATAACAGAAGCAGTAAAAAAAGCATTACCCGATTTATCTGATGAAGAACTCGACAAAATAAAAGAACAGTATCAAGCGTCACGAGGGCGTTATCAGGCGGATTCTATGCCTGGGCTTATACCCAATCTGATAGCATCCCTTATTTCTAACAAGTTAGATATGCAGGGACCGTCATATGTAGTTGATGCAGCTTGTGCCAGCTCTTTGATTGCATTGGATCATTGTGTGAAAGAACTAGAAAGTGGAAGATGTGATATTGCAGTTGCAGGGGGAGTTCATGTTGGTCATAATGCTCCGTTTTGGAGTATTTTCTCACAACTTGGAGCTCTATCTCATAAACAACATATCTGTCCATTCAGCGAAAATGCGGATGGTCTACTGATTGGTGAAGGTAGCGGTTTCGTTGTTCTAAAAACGCTGGATAAGGCTATTGCAGATAAAGATCGTATTTATGCAGTCATCAAAGGGGTAGGAGTGAGTAGTGATGGATCAGGAGTTGCCGTAATGGCTCCATCAGTAAAGGGACAAAAACTTGCAATAGAAAAAGCTTGGGCTAATAGAGATTTAGACAAATCTAAAATTGGTTATTTAGAAGCACATGGCACTGCTACAACTATAGGAGATAAGACAGAGTTACAAACTTTATCAGAAGTGTTTCCAAAAGAAGAATCTGACAAAGATGTACTGATTGGTTCTGTAAAATCTAATATTGGTCATGCTATGCCTGCCGCAGGTATTCTTGGCTTGATTAAAACAGTTTTGGCTTTATATACTAGAAAGATTCCTCCAACATTACATTGTGAGCATCCATTAAAAGGGATAGAAAATACCCGTTTCAGACCTGTACAGAAACTACAGGATTGGGATGAAAATAAGTACCCATTAGTTGCTGGGGTAAATGCTTTTGGTTTTGGAGGAATAAATGCACATGTGATCTTAGAAGCATACGGAGATAAACGATCTTTAGACGATGATGTTGAGAAAAGCCCATTTCATGATAAAGTAATAGCGATTAGCTCTACCTCCAAAGAAGAGTTAATAAAGACTTTACGTAATGGACAAACAGCATCTGTTAATAAAGAAGGAGACTACCGTTTGGTTCTATTCAACCCAACTCCAGATAGGATAGAAAAAGCTATAAAGTTTATTGAAAAAGATTTAATATGGAAAGGGCGTCAAGATATTTGGTTTACAAATAAACCACTTATAAAGAATGGAGGAAAGATTGCTTTTATGTATCCGGGTTATGATCCCGGAGTGAATCCTGAAATAGAGAGCCTGATTAACTATTTTAAATTTTCTTTACCTGAAGAGGAATACAAATCAACAGAAAGTAAAATTATAGACAATGTCTTAAGATTGTATCGTATCAACAAAGCGATGGATATGTCGTTGAAGGTATTAAATATAAAATCAGATATGAACGTCGGACACAGCTTAGGTGAGTGGTTCGGTGTGGAAGCATCAGGTATGGTATCAGGTAAATCAATCAAAAAACTTATCAACTGCTTAGATGCGAGTCAATATAAAATAGATGGTGTTTTCTTTATTGCTGTCAGTGTAGGGCGGGAGAGGGTTAAGAAGTATCTAGACTCAATACCTAATCTTTACTTGTCTAATGATAATTGTCCGAATCAAGTATTACTATGCGCTACCGAAGATGCTCTTAAGAAGTTGTCCGAATCTCTTAGGCAGGAAGATATTTTCTTTCAGGTTTTACCATATCAATCTGGATTTCATACTCCTTTCATAAAAGACAGGCTTGATCTGCTTGAGGATTCGTTCCAACATCTCGAATTCCTTGATCCGAGTGTGCCAATGTGGTCATCGAATACATTGGAACCTTATCCAACCGAATCTCATGAGATTAAAGCATTATCTGTCAAACATCTTATAGAAAGTGTGAGATTTAGAGAGCTTATTGAAAAACTCTATGATGAGGAAAATGTACGCGTATTTATTCAGGTCGGAGGAGGAAGCCTTGTCGGATTTGTAGATGATATATTGGTAAACAAACCCTATAGTTCTATATCTGAGGTCAGCACACAAAGAACTACATTAGAGCAATTGAGACGCGTGATGGCATTGCTTTATATAGAAGGTCGGAATGTTGATATGTCTTTTCTTAATGTAGAGAAACTGAATAAGAAAAAACAGAAAAAAGGAATGAATCTACAAATGCTCATGGGCTTTCAATCAGACTTTCCTCTTTTGAGTGGACATGTCCGAAATCGTCTACAAAAAACGACTTCTGTTGATTTTGACTCATTAGCAATGGAAACTTCTCATCCGATAATGTCAGCTCTGAATGAGAATATCAAAGAGATGGCACAAATGCAGATGGAACTAGCCGGACTATTAAAGGAAAGGAATATAAACTATAAAAATATCTCTGCTAATACTCAATCTCAAGTCACGAATACCATTTCGCCTGTTATCGAAAAAGATTTAAAACCTACCATTATAAGAAATGGGGCCAAGACAGGATCAACATTTGAAGAAGATTTATACGTATCATTAGATACACACCCTACACTAATAGGGCACTCATTAGTTAAGCAACCGGCAAATTGGAACTATGTGGAAGACTTAAACCCTGTAATTCCAATGACTATGACCTTTGAGTTGATAGCTGAAGCTGCACATAGACAGGATTTGTCAAAAAAGATTGTAAGAATTGGACCTATCAGTGTTTATCAGTGGATGGAAGTTCATACACCCTTTGTCCAGAAAATAAATGGTGTGTGGAAGTCTGATGAATTACTTTCTTTAAACATCAAGAATTATGCATCGGGCGAGGTTACATTAAGAAACTCATTTTCTAAGCCTGATTCATATTATGAAGATTATATTGATCTGGGAGAAGATATCAGACCATTACCTACACCAGAGCAAATATATGAAAAGTATATGTTTCATGGAATTGAATATCAGGGAATAGAAATGGTTACAAATGTCACAGAAAAAGGTATAAGATCTTATATAAGAAAAAAGGCAGGCAAAGGATCTCTCCTTGATAATATGGGGCAAACTTATGGTTTGTATTTACATCTTATTCTGGATATAAACTATATAACCTTTCCTGTAAAAGTTCAGGAAATTACTTTTTATCAAGATATGCATGATCAAGAAGGATTATTTGAATGTATCTGTTTGAGTAAAACTATTGATAAAGACTTTACGACAGCAGAAATGATACTGAAAAGAGAAGGTAAAGTATGGTGTATTGTCAAAGGCTGGCAAAACAGACGATTTGAATTTGATAGTTTGCTATGGGAGATGACTTTGAATCCTGGAAAAAATTTTATATCGCAACAAATCGCACCTGGAGTATTTTTATCGGAAAGTATATATAATAAAACAGGTGTTTTAGAATTTCTTAGAAAAAGATACTTAAATCAGCCCGAAAAGAAACGACAAGCTTCTCTGCCTCTAAATAAGCGGAAAGATTATCTTACTAGCAGGATTGCTCTCAAAGATAGTTTAAGGTGGTATGTTCAGAATAAGAGTGGTAAATTAACATATCCAATTGAATACTTTATAAAATATGATGATTATGGCAAGCCTTATGTGTATGGTATAGAAGAAACAAAAGGATTAGAAATTTCTTTAGCCCACAAGAATGGAGCCAGTGTGAGCATTGTTTCAGAAAAATCTGTTGGTATCGACATAGAAACAATAGAGGAACGTACAAAAGACTTTTTGGAAATTTCATTCACCCCTTACGAACTCGAATTGATTAAAGACAAGGATATCACAGAATGGAGCACTCGTTTTTGGGTAGCAAAAGAAGCTTATGGAAAAATGTTAGGCGTGGGACTTCAAGGGAACCCTAAACGATATGAAGTAAAAAGAATAAATGATGACATTCTTTTTATTGAAGATTGCGAAATAAGGATATTTAAATATAAAAACTACATAATAGGATGGACACAATAATCGTAAAAGAAGAAAAAGATCTGGTATTTGAAGTTTTGCATCAGTTTATTTCAGATATAATAGGTGCGGATATAGCAGAAGAACTTGATATAACTCAAAACAGCAATTTTACAAAAGATTTGGAGATGGATAGTATTGAGCTTGTGGCTTTTGCTGAGAAAGTTAGAATTAAATACGGGACGGATATAGACTTTACAAAATGGTTGTCAGCAATGGATCTTGATCAGATTGTAAAGTTGAATATAGGAGATATTGTAAACTTTATTGTTGATGGCAATCATTCAGATAAATAACAAGAAAATCCATGTATTGGAAATGAATCGTGAAGCATCTCAGGCTATTGTGATGATTCATGGTATGTTTACCAATATGTCAGTATTCTACTTTAACATGGCCCCCGAACTGGCTAAACATTTTCATGTTGTATTATATGATTTGCAAAGCCACGGTATGAGTGAACGTGTTGACTGTGGATATAATCTTGAGGCGATGTCTGATGACTTGATAGCTCTACTTGATGTTCTGAATTTAAAGAAAGTACACTTGGTTGGATACAGCTATGGTGGTCTTATAGCCTTAAAAACGGCAATACTTTACTCTGATAGGGTGGAAAAACTAAGCCTGATAGAGTCTCCCAAGCCGGATGAAGGTGATGCTCCTGAAGTACTCCAGAAATATGGAAATAAATTTATAGATCAGTATTTGAATAACTATGCTGAGTCTACATCTTTACAGCCCGGAAAAAGGCAGATTGAAAAGAATAGAAAACTCTATGAATACTTATTCAACCATACTTCAATTAAGGAAGATTTTGATATAGATAATAATTTGTTTGATATATTATCTACCAATTCTATTAAAGTGCCAACCTTATTATTATATGGCTCTGATTCGGATTGTTTATTAGCCGGAAATCTATTGAAAGAAATTATTCCAAATTCTTATTTATTAGAAGGGAGTGGCGATCATAACTTGCCTATTCAAAAACCACAATGGATTATTGAGAAACTATTAGAATTTATGAAATGAAAGGCAAATTTTTATTTATAGTTCCGCCACTTACAGGTCACGTTAATCCTACTTTAGGTTTGGGGGCTGAATTGCTCAAAAATAAACATGAAGTGGCATGGATAAGCATTGATCCTCAATTAGAAGAAAGAATACCCAACGGCGGCACATTTCTTTTACTCGATGCAGATATAAGTGAAGCCGATAAAGAACAGATAAAAAATGAAATTCTGAAGCTAGGCAAAAAAGCTGTTTATGGTCTTGATAGTTTGAAGTTCCTGTATGATGAGGTATTAATTCCAATGAATGCGGGTATGCTTGATGGCATAAAAAAACTTATTGATGCTTATAAACCTGACATCATTATTAATGATCATCAGATATTTGCTGCAGCAGTAGCTGCAATACAAAAGAATATACCTTATGTAACATCTGTAACTGCTCCGGCGGCAATAAAGGTAAACGAATCTTTACCGACGATTCATGCATGGGAAGGAGACCAGATTATAAAGTTTCAAAAGAGTGTAGGGCTTAATAGCGATAAGCGTTTAGATTGCTCCAAATTACTTACAATTGTATATACTTCTAAAAAATTATTTGGAGAATCTAACTTAGATAATTATTACCAATTCGTAGGTCCAGTAATCAATAGAGGAGATTTGACCGATGATTTTGATTGGCATAAACTTCAATCAATGAATGATCGTCCTACAATACTAGTCACAATAGGAACAACATTTGATCACAACCTCAAACGACAATTTCTAAGGAAAGTGACAGAGGCTTTCGAGAATGAAATGATAGGAATCGTAATTGTTTCCGATCCTGAGTTGTTTGACTATATACCTCAAAATTTTATAGTATGTAGACGCATTCCACAACTTAAACTTATCCCTCTAATGGATGCTTTAGTATGCCACGGAGGACACAATACTGTTTGTGAAGCGTTGTCATATGCCAAACCTTTGGTCGTTTTACCTATTGCCTATGACCAATCCTATGTTGCAAGTACAGTTGTAGATAGCGGATCAGGAATACGATTAAACTTCAACAGATTTAAGGCACAACAATTGAAAGATGCTGTCAACGAAATTCTCCATGACAAGAAATATTCAGAAAATGCCCAGGCAATACAAAAATCATTTGAAGAAGCGGGAGGCGTTGCTAAAGCAGTAAAATTATTAGAAAACATACTGTCTATAACCTTAAAACAGAATTAAATGTCTAAATTTTTATTTGTAATTCCTCCTTTCTGGGGGCATATAAACCCCACATTAAGTATAGGAGGCACTCTCTTAGAAAGAGGCCATGATGTTGCTTGGGCGGGTATGACCAAACTCAATATGAAACTCTTTCCTTTAGGAGCAAAATACTTCTATATGGAAAAAACAGAGAGTAAAAACAAAAAAGAGATAGAACGAATAATCTTGCTGCAAAATAAGGGCGCTAATATGCCGGCACTTGAAGCTCTTAAGTTAGGATTGGAAGATACCTATATTCCTTTTGCTAGGATGATGATAGACGAGTTTAATGAGATTGTAGAGCAATATAAACCCGATGTAATAGTGAATGATTGTATTACTTTTGTTGGTGGACTGTCCGCTCAATTAAAAAATATTCCATTTGCCACTATAACGCCTATTACACCTAATGCTCTGAACGACCCTCAAAGTGCACCTAAAGTTACAGAATGGGTACATAAATCAATCATTGATTTACAACGTTTTGTTGGAATAGATGGGGATGAAGAGTTTATGCAGTCTAAGCTATTGAATATGTACTATACTTCACAGCTATTTTGCGGTTTAGATAATGCTTCTGTACCACCCTATATGAAGTTTATAGGGGCATTGACAGGTAGACCGGATAATACTCCATTCGATTGGAAAAAGCTTGAGGCAATGGGTGACCACCCTAAGATATACATTTCGATAGGAACAGTATTGGTCCAAAGTCGGAAAGATTTCTTTAGCCACATGATTGAAGCGTTAAAAGATAAGCCTGTTACTGTTATAGCGGCTGCAGATCCTAACATATTGGATGAATGGCCTGAGAACTTTATAGTGCAAGGATATGTTCCTCAATCAGAATTATTGAAACATATAGATGTTGTAATCGGACATGGTGGGTTAAATACAACTTGCGATACTTTTATGAATGGTATACCTATGCTTATTATTCCGATGGCCTTCGATCAATCGCATACAGCTCAACTGATTCAAAACTACGGCTGTGGTATTCGCATCAAATATAGTCGTATGCGCGTTAAAGACATCGAACATGCTGTAGATGAGCTATTATACAATCCTACATATAAAAAAGCGGCTAAAGAGATTCAACAATCTTTTATAGAAGCAGGTGGCAATAAAAGAGCTGCCGAATTATTGGAAGAAATTATAACTGTAAAATAGTAACTAAAAAGAATATAATTTGAGCATGAGCGTTTTTAACTCACTGACCGAAAATAAAATAATAATACTCCTCGGTTGTTATGTTTTTTTTCTATTAATCATATGTTCTCACATGTCTCCTTTGTATTATTCAAATGAATGGGCAGATGTAAATATTTACTTTAATGTAGCAAAAGCTATGTTTAATGGCAGAACCCTTTATACTGAATCTTTTGATCATAAAGGGCCTCTTATTTTCTTTATATATGGTCTGGGATATCTTATATCAAATAATTCTTTCTTCGGAATGTTTCTGATTCAATGGACTGCATGGTTTATAATGGTTTATTATATCTATAAGCTATCTAAATTATATTTGGATAATGCTTTTGCATATATAGTAGCTATTATTTTCCCTGTCTTTATACTGAAAATAATGAAAGCGGGAGGATCAGCAGAAGAGTTTATTCTTGTTTTCGAATGTATTAGTTTATATTACTTTGTCAGATATTTTAAAGGAAAAGGTGTATTTATCCATAAGCCGTCAGTAATGTTTATACATGGAATTATGTGTTCTATGGTACTTTTTATAAAACTCAATTTGTTGGCTTTTTGGTTCTTTCCTTTAGCTGCTATATTTTTTAATCTTTTACGGAAGAGAGCGTTCAAAAATTTTGCAGTAAATATGGTTGCATATATTGCAGGACTTTTGATTATTGCAACTCCTATTCTTTTGTACCTCTATGTTAATGACGCACTCCAAGAAGCATACTCTATTTATATTGATTTGAATAGAAAATACGCAGAATTACAGACGATAAGTAGCTCTCTGCAATTGGTATTTCTCCGTGTTGTATACCTGTTTATGGATCCTTTTGCACTTTTCTTTATGGCACTTATTGGAGTTTTTTATTTTCCAGTAAAACATATTAAGTATACTTTAGGTAAATATGCTTTACTATTATCCGGAGTCGCTCTTTACATTATTATATTTATGTCTCCGGTTTTTCAAATGTATTATCCTGTTGTATTTCTTATTTTTAGCTTATTGGGCGTACTAAGTTTGTTTATATACATATCCGGTTTTATAACGATAGTAAAATATATTACACCTGCTTTTTTACTTATCATCACAAGTTGTATGATATATATAGGCTATAGTCAGACTGATTTGGGGAATAGTAAGATCGCCGGGACTACAGTTTCTTTGAAGCCGGGATTACTTACACAGAAAATTCATGATGAAATTGTTAAGGAACCAAATCCAACACTCCTAAATGTTGGTTTTGGTCTGGGTAATAGTTTATTTACAACATGTAAAATCGTTCCTAATATTCGTTATTTTGTTTCACCGAATCTAACATATGAGTCATATCCTCAAATGCGTGATGAACAGACAAGGTATATTGAAAATAAAGAAATCAAGTTTATAGTTATACCCTTGCCTCTATTGGATATAGATGGAAGCACAAAAGTGCAGAAGAGACGGAAAATTGGAAATCAAGAATATTTTTTAAATCTGCGTGCTTTCAAAGAAAATTACACTTTAATTTTAACAGACACGATTATCAATACGATAGATGAAAAAAATATAGAGATACTTCAATTATACAAACTAAAATAAAGAAGATGAATAAAATATCCAATGTAACTATTCTAGGGGGTGGTAATATGGGCTCTCAAATTGCATTTCAGACAGCTTTTAAAGGATTCAATGTCACGATATATGACATCAATGTTGACTTATACAGTCAAGGGATTGAAAACCTTGAGTTACTAAAGAACATATATCTGAGAGAGGCTCATGCTACCGAAGAAGAAGTGGATGCCGCTTTTAATAATATTTCGTATTCATTTAATCTGTCTGAAGCTGTTCAAGATGCTGATATTACAATAGAAGCTATACCAGAGAATATGGAAATAAAACAAAAATTATACACAGAGTTGGGTAGGGTTGCTCCTGCAAAGACAATTTTTACTACTAATTCATCAACAATTTTACCCAGCGATTTGATGAAGTTTACAGGGCGTCCCCAAAAATTCCTTGCATTACATTTTTCTAATTTATTATTTCACTGCAATATTGCTGAAATTATGAAATCATCAGAGACTGATGCTGATTCGTATAATACTGTTATAGAATTTGCAAAAGCGATTGGAATGATTCCTATCCTTGTAAAGCAAGAGCAACGTGGTTATATCTTAAATTCATTGTTAATGCCTTTTATGGCAGCTGCTACCGAACTCTACCTAAAGGGTGTTGGCGATATCGAAACCATCGATAAAACATGGCGTATCGCAACAGGCTCACCTGTTGGTCCTTTTGAAATATATGATATAGTTGGTATAAATACAGTATATAATATAGCCGCTAATGGAGATCTGAAAGCAAAATTATTTGCACAATATCTAAAAGACAATTTTATAAAACAAGGAAAACTGGGATATCTCTCAGGAGAAGGATTTTATAAATATCCAAAAGAAATAAACATCACTAAAATAAAAAAATAACAGAAGGGAGATGTGTAGGATTAAAGCCTATATATCTTCCCTTCAAGTTTTGACTAGTTTTAAAAATTACTCTTCTACTACACAACGCACACAAAAGCCTAAAGTACGAAAAAGTTCATAATTGGTTGTTATCAAATTGCCATTCGCAAAAGTCATGGCATAGCTATTGACTCCGTTAGCGGATGAAGACCAATACATTCCATTTGTTCCTATTTGAATAAGACTATTATTTGTATCTCGATATCCTGATGCTGGGAAAAATGGAGAACCTGTATCTAACTTATTATATCCTCTGTCGAAAGACTGAGTTCCATCAGCTAGGGTAGAGGTATATGATACAAACGGACCTACTATTGAATAACTGGATACATCATTAAATTCGTTAGAAGTAGGCATTCGCCATTTTTTACCAGGAGGCGCCCATCCTTTTTCTGTTAAGTATCTGCAAATATCGCCAACGCCTGTCGATGCATTCGTTATTTCATAGAGGTATGCACGGTCAAGATTTGTTTTTCCCGAAGGAGGATTACTGTTTACATTGGTTATAGGATATGGAATTGCAGACCATTCTATGTTTGATGTCGTTCCGCCCAAAGGAGGATATAATACTGTTGCCAAAGAATAGGCACCTATAGGTGAAATAGCATATAAGCTACCTCCTTGAAAGTATACTCCCTGATAAGTCTTGTGTGTGGTTACACCGACATCATCGAAAGTCAAATGCCCTGAAACAAGATCGTAATATATATTACTGCCAGCCCATCCTTTATGAGCTTTAGGATAATATTCATTAGTTATATTTAATACAAGAGTTACATCATTGAACTTCTTGGGAGAGTCGGTACTTTCAAAAACTACTGTTACCTGTCCTGCCACACTTATGGCATTCCCTACTACTCTAAAATTAACAGCAGTACCTGTTCCAGTATTAGCGGAACCAACTGCTCCAACTTTTAAGTTGTCTGAAGCTTGCAGATTCAAAAGAGAACCACTACCTGTCGTTATATTTTCAGTGATGGCTTTTATACGCCAACCGGCATTACTTCTCACATTAAACGTATATGTATTTCCATTTGTCCAGTACGAACTGCTAACATTGCTGAACACAATGTTGTAAGTCGATTGCCTTAAGAATATACTCTCAGTTATATTATTAGTACCATTGGATACTGTGAAGTCTATTTTTGATATTTTCACAAGAAACGGATTATCTAAAAGCTCGGAATCAGAAATACCTGGGGGTTGTATTGTAAATAATTTCTCTCCTGAAGGATCACTTATACTAGACTGCAAACCAACGGAAGGCAAACCTGAAGAAACGTCTAACGAGAGCCCTGTACTACCTATCACATAATGAGTTGCTGTAACGGATGAAGATTCTGGAACCCACTTTATTTTAAATTGTTGGGCATCTGGTTGAGTATTTATTGGTGCTGCAAATATCAATTCTGTGATTTTTCGAGTTCCAGCAGTATTTTTTATACTTAATGCTATAGCTGAATTTATATCTTGCGTCACTTTGATTATATAAGTAAGTCGCCCTGCTTTCAAATGGATAAAACCAATACGGACTAAGCCACTTACATTTTCCGTCAGACCAACTTTAAGGTTGGAAATTACCCCCGAAGAACCAGATGAAACAGAAGTTCCTGATGTGGATAACAAACTTACCCAATTAATATTGTTGCCTTGCGCATCTACTATTTTATCTACAGTCCACCCTGACGGATTATCAGTTGTAACTGCAAGCGTATTGTTTTCATCACTAGCTGTTTGAATATCTCTGGGAAAAGAAAATTCTCCGGCGGAAACTCCGAGCATGTATTGTCCGTCAAAAACAACGTCACTCATCAGAGCATCATTCCATTGGATAATTTCAGCTTTAATATTAACCGGACGAGAATTGAAAGCATCTGTTGGAGTCGCCAATCCTGAACCGCTAATTTCAGATATATTTACTTTATAATGATGATTTCTGAGTAAAGCAAGATAGGTGGTAGTGCCTGAAGATGTTTGTGTAAAATCGATCCGATAATAAGTCGGTTGGGCGTCGCCCGTATAAGTTCCGCCGATAACCAGGCAGGTATTATCTTGTAAAGATGATGAACTTCCGGCTAATGCTTCAAAAGTGTAGATTTCTCCTATGCTAGAAATCCCCGGTGTTGTAATGGCATCTTCATCATACACAAGTGGGTTCAGTGACGCATTTGCAGGTTTCTGTGCAGAAGCAGGAACCGAAGGGGATGTTACTTTTCCTTGTAATGCATTCCAATTTGACGATACAGGAGCAATTCCACCTTTATTATTATAGTTATAAAGGCGTATGCTTTCCAGTACAAATTTACTTGTGGCATCTACATGAGTAAGTGCTACATCTATTTTGGAAACCATACGAACCAGATTGACCGGATTATTAATGACTGTATTGCCATCTACAGAGAGTGATGTCAATTCTCCCCACATTGGTATGGGAACGTATCCTCCGGATAGAGGATCGGTGTTCCATTTTCCCGCATTCGACAATAGTAATTTTTCCATAACCGAAGATTTTTCCTCACCGTCACTTATGCTGCTTAAAGCATTAGCTAGGCTCTGTCGGGAATTTGCCAGAATTACCACATTATAATTTCCTTCCGGAATTTTTACAGAAAAAGTCTTAACCTTACTATCTGTAGGATTAGTATTTATAACATTACTATACAAAGGTTGATATGTGTATTTCCCGTCTAGGTCGAACAACAAAACTTCTATACTTCGCACATCATTCTCATCATCTTCATCCAAAGAAGATTTAAGACCCGATGAACCTGGAACTACTACTGAAAATAACATATCCATGACATTCTTATTTTCTGTCGATACATATTCGGTATCACTGCATGAAGGCATAGAGATGCCTAATGATAACAAAACAAGTATAGCTCCATATATAGTCAATTTGATAATTACTCTCATAATTTATTCGTGTTTATAATTTCTAAGCCGATACCTCTAGGCTATTTATTATTCGGATACGCATCGAATACAAAAACCTCCGGCACGGTAAGTTGGTTGCCCAATCCATAAATTTGTACTATTAAATTTCATATTGAATCCGTATACACCAGTAGCTGTGGCAGCCCAATATATTCCGTTGTAACTAACGTTTGTCAAACTTCCACTTCCATCCGTCCGATAACCTGCCGCAGGATACCAGTTTCCGTAGCCAGTCCATGTCATTCCCGAGGTATCCCATGTAGTACTATTTTGTCCCATAGTAAAATTACTACTGCCCCATGTTCCTTGTTGAGGTACACGCCATCCAACAGGACATGGATCATAAACTGTTTTAGTTGCTGGTCCCCAAAGAGCATTGTTTTGCCCTGTTCCATTAGTATACCAATCAAAATTGGGTGTTGCGCCATAGTAGAAAGTTAATGGATATGCTATAGAATTAGCCAAGTTATTTGATTCTGCTACCTGTATTTTAGATACTGATGTGGTGCCTGATGACGTATATAAAATAGGTTCATCGGTTCCTGTTAATGTTGACGAATTCGGGAACGGATCTTTACGTCCCCATTGGTATAATAGACCTTTTGCTTCCACTGTGTTTGAGGTGTTCCCCAAGGCTCCAAGGTTACGATCCATAAATTTGCCGGTACCTAAGGCTGACGGAGTATAGTTAGTTACCCATATATGCCATGACCAAAGTGTTTTGTTTGAAGCATTTTTAATCTCTACAACTGCATTTCCTTGGGTACTTCCCGGTTTCACTAGAACATAGCCCGATGCACCTGTGCCAACAGCCTGAAGGATGCTTATATTTGAATTAGATGCTATTTTATTTATATTATCAGTCCAAAGAAGTCCCGCCGTAAAACTATCTGATGTACCAAGTTGAATGCCGGCAGCAGATTCGTTAGATCTACTTACAGGGATTAGTATTCCTGTACCTCCCGGACTTACAATATAGGAATTTGATTTAGGCTGTATGATACCGGCATAGCAAGGCAAAGTAATATCTGTATCTGCGAAACGTCCTTGTGGGCTCTTAATTGTCAGCACTACATCTCTATTATAAAGTGTAGGATTCGTTATATCATTGATTATGTTGAAATATACTCTCGTCCCATTCGTATTGCCCCCTCCAGTGGTGGTTGTCAAAGTTTGTAATACATTATCAGGGTTACTTTTGATCTCAACAGTGAAATTTGTATTAGACTTAATGGTAAAATACTTCTGAGTCCCATCCATCAGATAATATGTATCTTTTTCTGTAGAGATATTGTATTTTACCTGTCTAAGAAAAATACTTGCAGTTAAAAAAGTGTATGGGTCACCTATTCTGAAATCAACAACAGATACTTTTTCGAGAAAAGGATTTGTTGCATATTCAGCAGACGTAATAGCTGTAGGGCGTACTGTAAAAGTTTTTTCGCCAGAAGCATCATTGATCAAGGTAAATGCTCCCGAACCAGGCTGATCCGATGACCCATCGAATGAAAAGCCCACATTATAAAGATCAGTACGACTTGATGAAACTGTGAATACCGAAGGATTCCATTTGAGTTTGAATTGTTGTGCTGCCGGCTGAACATCAGCAGATGAGATAAATACCAGCTCGGAAATTTCTTTTCCAGACATATCAGTAATCGTAAGTTCCAGGTTTAGTTCGGCTTTTTGAGTTATCTTTACAGTGTGAGTTAACCGCCCTGCACTAAGATGAATAAAGGCAATGCGATCTAATCCGCTAGTATTTTCTGTCATATTAAGCTTAAGATCACTTACACTGCCCGAAGTTCCTGCCGTTACCGGAGTCCCTATCATAGACACTACACTTAGCCAACTTATAGAGCTTCCTCCTGCATCGGTTATTTTTTCGATCTTCCATCCTGAAGGAAAATCTGTTGTTATAGAAAATGTATTATCTGTACTCGAAATAGTTCGTACTTTACGGGTAAAGGTCATTTCTCTTTGTGACACTCCCAGCATATATTGTCCATCAAAAACTATATCACCTATTTTTGCATTATCCCACATAATGACATTAGCCTCTATATTTACCGGCAGAGAATTGAACGCATCGGTTGGGGTTGTCCAACCGCGTCCACTAACTTTCGTTATATTCACTTTATAATAATGGTTTCTGAGTAGAGGTAGGTAAGTGGTGACCGATGAGGAAGTACGGGCAAAGTCTACACGGTAATATGTTGGTTGACTATCACCGGTATATGTACCTCCTATTACCAGACAGGTCGCATCTTGCATCGATGATGAATTTGCCCTGATAGCCTCAAATGTATATATTTCACCTGATGATGCGGTCTGATCTATATTAATAGCTGTATCATCGTATACCAAAGGTCCTTGTGTAAGAGTAGAGCCTGCAGGGATACTGGCATCTGTAACAATACTCTGAGCCTGATCCCAATTACTCGAAACCGGGGCAATATATCCTTTATTATTATAATTATAGAGACGTATACTTTCTAGAGTAAAATTATCCGTAGCATCAGTATTAGTAAGTGCCACGTCGATTTTTGATACCATACGCACCAAATTGACTGGTGTGTTATTTGATAATCCTGCATTTACCGTGATAGATGGTATTTCTCCGAACATCGGAATAGGAGTGTATCCTGTAGATACCGGATCGGAATTCCATTTCCCATTATTGGAAATAACAAGCTTGTCTAATACTGAAGTTTTGGAATCTCCTTCTTCAATGCTGCTGATAATTCCTGATATCGCCTCCCGGGCATTCGCAAAAATCAACATATTATATGTTCCTTCGGGAACTTTTATAGTGAAGGTTTTAATGTTGATGTCATCTTCATCTGTATTGATAACATTGCTATATATTGGTTGATAAGTATATTCCCCGTTATTATCGAATAAAAGCACTTCAATGCTCCGAACTTCATTTTCATTATTTTCAGTCAGCGATTTTGTTTTAGGTAGCGACGCTCCGGGAATCTTTACCGAAAAGGTTACTTCTTTTGTTTCCACACCAAAAATCGGTGCAAACTCATTGTCACGACACGAATTGAATAATATTCCTGCTAAAAATAATAATACAATGATGTTTTTTTGTCTCGTATCAATTTTTCTGATTCCCATATACTAAATACTAATCTTATTTCTATATTATGATGTATACAAGCTGAAAAGCGCCCTAATACTACACTTGTGCAATAATATCTTCTATAATTCTGGTGTCACCGGTATTTGCCACCATTCTGGAACACTTATTTCAACAGAGGCTTCTTTATATTCTACCAGTATCGGTATCACAGCCTCTTCTTTACCTTCTACTGTTATATTATTTTTTTTCATAAAGTCAGTCAGGCCAATTGAGGTAATCGTACTACCGTCTGAACTCTTTTTTATTTGTATATTAATTGGATTATCATCCTTAAAGCGAACTGTATTAAATGTTATAGATGCGATTTTCTCCCCCGAAATATTCTCAAATACAGATGTATTAAGGTAACGTATAGGGGTACCTATAGCCTGCATCTCGAAGTTATAAGTACTGGGTACCTCTGTCATTTCTACTATCGGCGCAAGAAGATTTCCCTGAGTGTCTTTATCTAAAAGCCCCTTTACATATACTTGTACTTTTATGAATGCCCGGCGAAAATCGAGTATCCGTTCTATTATCGTTTCGGATACAGTCGCAACTTTTAAAGATGGGGATAATACAGTATTATCCAATGCATAATATAATGTATCTCCATCTATCGCTGAAGTTCCATTTCGGAGGGACATATTACAAACAAAAGCATCTTTCATGAGACTGTTTGTGCTCAGTGGGCTAACAAAACTTTTACCAGAAGCATTTCCCCAACATACTATACGATAGTTGCCTGGTTCTAAGTTCAAGCTAACTCCGGCAAAATTAGTTAATGCATCTATATCTGCATCTTGTGACATTACATACTCTCCGTTTTCCCTAAAAACAAATACATCAACTTTTTTTATCTTTTTTATAAAAAGCTCTCCGGATTCATTGCTTACATAACGGAACTTAATCACAAAATTGTTTTCGATATCAGTTGGGCAATCCTTATAGTCATCATCTATACAGCCATTGAATGCCAAGACAGAAAATAATCCAAAAAACAAATAAAACAACCTCATATATAAGACCTTTAGATTAGGTATTAAGCTACAGATTTCTATTGTAGCTTGTGTTATTTTTAGCCAAAGCTTTTGTTAGATTACAAAATGATTCTTTGGAGGAAGAATATTCTTTCTCCAAAGAATACTATATCAATTAAAGTTCTGGTGTCACACCTACTACAGACCAAGTTGCCAAACTAACAGTTACTTCTACATCAATTGGGCTTAAGTTAGGTATCGATGATAAATCTGTTTCTTTAAATGTCAGTGCTCCTGCAGCAATATTATAGATTTCACCCGATTTGATACTCGTTAGAGACGCTCCACCGGAAACAGCTTTAAAGCCTTTAATCGTAATAAACTGAGGACTAGTATATGTGGAGAGGTCATTTGTTTGTATATCACTTAAGCGGATAATTATGCGAGGGACCGTACTACCGGTAGAAGATGCAAATAAATTATATGCCCATATTGTGCCAATAACAGGCTTAGCAACCTTTGAAACAGCAGTCAGTGCCGGATCATAAAAATCATAAATAGCAGGTTTTAGTCCGGCTGGGTATTCAGCGCTTTCATCTCCAAAAGGTGCTGCAAAGGCTCCATTTTCAACAAAATCGGCAACATCTACACTTCCATCTACAACAGCTTGCTTGTAATAATTATCGATGAAAATTCCATCTACCTTGAAGCTTGTTATAACACCGGAAGCTGTAATATCAGTTAATTCGACCCGGGCCACAGTTGGATTAAGATCGATTTCAGATGTATAAAATGTATTAGGCAGCACAGGAGGGGTAAGCGTGTTAGTTCCGTATAGGTTCACGTCTTCTATGTCATCCTGTGATGCCACTTGTAATAAATATTCCTTTACTGCAGAAATATTTCCCGATGAAGGAAGACCAGAAGTATTACCTACAACATACACAGCAAAAGTGTTTCCGGGCAGGTTTGTTATTAATGCTCCACTTTCGGCATCTGTAATATTAATATTCGTCGCACTAGCAGCAGTAGTTGTCAGTGTATAATGTTTTAATATGGCTCCTGATGAATTTACAAAATATAAATTTCCTGATTGAAGGACGACATCATCCCCATCTCCAACAGGAGTACCCACAGAACGGAGAGAAGAGCCACTTTTACCTAGTTTTAGGAATACGCTTTTAGGTTGTTTATCTACATCCTCTGTATCATCACCATTGGAACAGCCGTTAAAGCTCATTAATAGAGCCAAAATTGATAAAGTTAAATAACTGATTTTCGTTTTCATACGCTCTTGAATTTTTAATTAAATTGAATGTGATTAATAGTGTGAATTGTAAAAGAATTATTTATACCTATTATTTAAGAATGTAAATAAGTGAGAGTCCTATTTTAGTAGGGCCAAAATAATTTTTATGTCCATTACCGAGTTCTTGCCCGCATGTCTCGCAATCATATCGAGCATAATCGAAATAAATGTATCCGACTCCTATAGTAGCCTCTAAATTCCATCCTGGGAAAAGAGGCCATTGATACCCATAGGATATACCTAATCCGTACCCATCACCCTGATAACGATAATTATTTAAGGACCCGAATGGTAGATTCCCGACATTATAATGACTATAAAGAATGTGCCCTCCTACAAAATGCTTGTTGTATGGTTTGTTGATCCAGTAACGTAATTCGGGCTGGAAAAGAATGTGCTTTAATTTTTTATTTTTAGAGAATGTCCAAGGGTTGTAGTTTATAGAAAAATCAAAACTTAGATAATCCAAAAATCGATATTCAACACCGATATTTAGAGTTGTTGTGATATCATAAACCAAATTAGATTTGAGTCCAAGAATGTCTTGAGACGATTCAGTTTTATCTGGCATAGCCTGACTATTGCCCTGCAAAAAGTTCACACTAATAATAAGTGTGAAAAATATTATTTTCTTAGTCATCGGATGTTATTGAGTAGTTACATCATTGGTTTTGTAGAAACCAATCTGATTTTCAGGTTTTTATCCTTTTTATAAAAGTTTTTGTCTCCTTTAGAGTTGATGATTGCAGGCTTATTGCCTACCAAGATGATATTACTTTCTAAGGATGAGTAATTCTCCTTAGCTCTCTATTATTTGAATTTAAAAGTTTTTAGACTATCAAAGTGTAGAATTTGTTTCTATCTTTTATTATTAAATGTATTATATTTGCTTTTCAATTTCCGCCTATTCTCAGCTAATAGACTATGCGATTGAGTGATTTAAATTGATTTAAGTTTTGCCTTCTTAACCGTTGTTCACAAAAATAAATTATGTTTTATTAAAAAAGCTCATATATTTTTTCCTTTTTTTGTTACTTTTTCACCTTTTTTATATCATCTTCCTCTATTAGTGTTTGTTTACGTATATATCCGGGAGATAATCCGAACTTTGATTTACAAAATTTGTAAAAATGAGACATCGATGAAAAGCTATAATCGAAACAAATTTGTTTAATGCTTTTACGGCTCCGACGTATTTCATGATAAATATCCGCTGCTTTTCGCAATGTAATCCAATGTGAAGCGGGTACTCCAAAAATTTTACGAAAACGTTTTTCAAAACCTGAACGGCTATAACAAGAAAGACTGGCTAGTTCACTAATTGATTTTACTTCTCTGTAATTTTGGTATATAAAATCAGAGAAACTATTATCTCTCGATGCCAATGACTGAAAAAAAAGGCTTCTTTCCTGAAGGGTATAGCAAATAGACATGAGATAAAAAAGCTCTCGTATTTTTATACAGATATATAGAGCATCTCTGAAGTTCATGTTAAGAAACCATTTTAAAGATTCAGCATAGACTGATATAATTGGAGTAAAGCTCAAAATTACAGGTTTATTTGATGATAGTTCCTTCGGAGAAGAGAATTGGCTGTAATTTGAATAATTGTATAAATTTAAAATCAATCCCGGTTTCAGACAGATTGCAGAAGCCCCTTCTGTTGTACTTATAAGGCAGCGACTTCCTATAGATATAAATATCATTTGACCTGCTTCAATACTTTCATCAGTATATCCCGATAAAAGACATGTCAGACGGCCACTCGTTACAAGCACAATTTTATGCTCTTTCGCTATAAATTCAAGATGTTGATCTTTATTTAAGGTCCAGATTTCTAAAGATACAGAAGCTTCTTCTACTTCTTTAACACACTTTTCATTTAAGACATCTGGTGTTTTAGTCTTCATTAGGATAAAGATATCAAGTTAATAAGAGTTTGTTAAATATATTAAATTCTATAATTCTAGGGCTTTAGAGGAATGTAATCATCAATAATTCAACGAATAACTTTTTCTTATGTTCAATTTATAGTGCATTTTTTTTATTAAAATATTATTCTAATAGTTTATATAATGAATATTTAAAGAATAAAAGTTAACAACTTTTTATGTGCGGAAAAGAAGAATTATAGGAGGGTATGAAACAGTCTTGTGATATATCCTTGTCTTAAAAAGAGTCTATTTTTTATATATGGGAAATATATTTAAGCCATTACTTTTTCTGAATTGAAAAACGAGAAAAAGACTAACCTTAAGAACAAATATAAGTTGTTAATTTATTTTAGTTGTTATGCTGCAAACATAAAACTTACTAGCTTTGTGCCGATAGATAGTTATTGTCATTTCTATATATCCCAGATTTCGTTTTTTATCTATTCTAGATCGTATGGACATAGAAAAAGAGTATCTTTTAAATATTTCGAAAGGAAATACAAAAGCTTTCGATTCTCTTTTTATTCTTCATTATCCTCGAGTGAAAAATTTTATAATGAGTTTAGTAAAGAATGAAGAAGATGCTCGAGATTTATCTCAAGATATATTTCTTAAAATATGGAACAATAGAGAGAAGCTCCCCGAAATTCAATATTTCAGAACATACTTATTCCAAATGTCCAAAAATGCGGTCTTCGATTTTTTTAAGGAGAATGCACTCTTTGATGATTACGAGCGAGGGTATAAAATAAAAGACTTCGATTCATTGGAAGAGTCAATTGAGGCTCGTGATTTGGAAATGCTTATTGATACATTAGTTGAATCAATGCCTGAGCAACGAAAGAAAATATATAAAATGAGCCGTAAAGAAGGATTCACAAACGAGGAAATTTCTATAAAATTAGAAATTAGCAAAAGAACGGTAGAGACCCACATTTCCAGTGCATTAAAAGATATTAGAAAACTACTTATGAACATAGTTTTATTTTTTTACTAAAAAAATAGAATTACCGACTACGTGTTTATTTCCTTATTACAGTCTAAGTAATAAAAGCCAAAGAAATGCATAAAAAGCACATCGATCTACTTATAAGAAGATATACAGAGAATATTCTTCCCAAGAATATCCAGTATAAATTCAGACAATGGCTGATAAATTCAGACAATGTTGAAGATAAAAATGCATCTCTTGAAAATATATGGAATAATATAAATGCGGAGGCTGATGAATCTACAATAAGAGATTTAGAGCTGTTGCATCAAAAAATGAATGCAGGACACAGAATTAAGCGAATCAATTACTCTTACATTGTTCGTATTGCCGCCATGATTATGATTCCTATACTATGTTCATATCTTACATATTTCCTGACACAGAAATATTCGGTTAAAAATGTGAATATGGTAGAATGCTTTGTTCCTTATGGCGAAAAAAAATTAATTGTTTTACCGGATAGCAGCGAGGTATGGGTGAATTCAGGATCAATAATAATATATCCCGAAAAATTTGTAGGAGATACACGCACTATTTATCTCAATGGTGAAGCTAATTTCTCCGTAACTAAAAATCCGGATAAACGTTTTATCGTAAGTACAAACAATTTGAATATTGAAGCATTGGGCACAATATTTAATGTTAGGGCTTATTTAGACTTACCAAAAATAACAGCAACATTAGAAGAGGGTAAGATAAAAGTAGAAACAAAAACGGGCCCTGTACAATCTATGATATTGAAGCCGAATGAGCAAATTATATATGATAATAAAACTCAATACTTATCGAAACAAATTGTGGATGCAAAGAGAGTAGCAATGTGGAAAGATGGATATTTAATATTTCAGGAAGCCTCTTTTGGTGATATTCTGCATGCTATAGAAAAACGCTATGATGTAGTTATACACTTTGATGCGGGTAAATATGAAGGAAGGACATTTACGGTACGTTTCTCTCCTGAAGAAACCCTGCCGGAAACACTTGACATACTAAAAGAAATTATCCGGGACTTCAATTATAAGATAAAAAGCAATACTATATATATATATTGAAAAGCAATTAATTAACCTTTAAAATTTATACTCTAATGTTGAAAAGAAAGCATGTTTATACATGGCTTACAGTACTTCTATTGTCTTGTTTGAGCCATGTTTGGGCGCAGTCCAACATTAATATTGTGAATAATAATATCACAATCAGGGCTGCATTGTATGAAATAGAAAAACAAAGTGGCTATTCGGTCGGATTTGATGAAACGGATCTTGATGTAGAAAAAAAACTCTCGATATCAATCCGTAATTTATCTTTGGAAGACGCTCTTAAACAGGTTCTGAAAAATGAGAATTGTAGCTATACAATTAAGCAGAAACATATAATCATTGTTTCGAAACAAAAAAAGGACTCTGACCTTACTCAGCATAGCATTGTGGCACAGGGAAAAACAGTACAAGGAACAGTTATTGACAATCAAGGAGAGCCTTTGATTGGAGTAAGTGTAGTGCAAGAAGGAACAAATAATGGAACAATCACAGATTTGGATGGAAGTTTCTCTATCTCAGTAAAAGACGAAAAATCTGTATTATTGATCTCTTATGTAGGATATGCATCACAACGTATTACTGTTGGTAAAAACTCGCATATACAAGTCAAACTACAAGAGAATAATAAGGAGTTGGAAGAAGTAGTTGTTATAGGTTATAATACGGTAAAAAAGAAGGACTTGACGACTGCTGTTGCTGTAGTATCTACGGAAGATATTTCAGAGCGTCCAATTATATCAGCAGCTCAGGCTATACAAGGAAGAGCTGCCGGAGTACAGGTTGTTCAACCCTCAGGTCAGCCGGGTTCTGAACTATCTATCAGAGTCAGAGGTGCAACATCTATACAAGCAGGCAATGAGCCGCTATATGTAGTGGATGGCACTCCAATGACGACTATTTCGAATCTTAGTGCGAATGATATAGAAAGTATGCAAATACTTAAAGATGCTTCATCTGCTGCTATATATGGAGCAAGAGCTGCTAATGGTGTTGTGCTTATTACTACTAAAAGAGGGAAGGCTGGCGTACGTTCTGTGAGCTTTAGTTCGTATGTTGGATTTTCGAAGCTGGGAAATAAAATAAATGCATTGAACACTGAACAGTATAAAGATTATATCAAAGATCTAAACAAGTACACAGATACACCTGTCTTTATCCCTGATGAAGAAACTCGTTATACAAATTGGACTGATGCATTTTACGGAACCGGTAGTAATCAAAACTATCAGTTGTCATTAACCAGTGGAACTGATAAACTTCAGTATTTTGCATCTGCCGGTTATTTGGATGAGCAAGGTATTGTTAAAAAGTCGAATTTTAAACGTTATAATTTCAGAACGAACATTGATAATCAGCAAACAGACTGGCTTAAAATGGGACTAAACCTTGCCTATACAAAAACAAAAGGAAGCAAGGTCTATGAAAACAGAAGTGCAATGAGAGCCGGATCAATCCTTTCGGTAATAAATACTCCTCCTTATATTCAAAAGTGGGATTCTGATAATCCCGGACAATATGATGAATTTGCATATGGAGCACGTATATTAAGTCCATTTGCTGCTAATGCTGCAGATCAGACTTACGACAGAAGCCGTCTGATTGGGTCTCTCAACCTCGACTTTACTCTTGCAAAAAACTTGCATTACAAAACAAGTTTTGGAATAGACGAAACGAACTCTAGAGGCTTATATTTTCTAGACCCTACATCCAACTCTGACGGACGATCTACTAAAGGTCGTGTAGAGGAAGAAAGTTCTAAGGATTTTGAATGGCTATGGGAAAACCTTGTAACATACCAAAACAAATTTAAGAACAAGCACAATTTATCAATTCTTGGAGGAGCCACACTACAAAAAGCTAAATCGGAAGAAGGAAATCTTGCCGGATACGATTTACTTAGTTCTTATCCTAATATTCGCTCTTTCTCTGCTGCTAACATCATTGACAAAGATGCTACATGGAGCTATGCATCGGAGTGGACTCTTGCCTCGTTTCTTGGACGTGTGGCATACGATTACGAAAGCAAATATCTGATAAGTGCTAATATGCGAGCCGATGGCTCCTCTAAGTTTGCACCCGGAAAGAGATGGGGTGTTTTCCCTTCATTTTCTGCCGGATGGCGTATTTCTAGTGAGTCATTTATGGCCGGTACAGCAGATGTCATTTCAGACTTGAAGCTCAGAGCAGGGTGGGGGCTTAATGGTAATCAGGAAGGAATTGGCAATTATTCATGGCGAGCACAATATGCAGCAGGAAGAATACCTCCGACTACTGATAATTCATTACCTGGTTTGTCTCTTTATTTGAAAACTCCTGGCAACAGAGAATTGACATGGGAAAAAACGACTCAAACGAACGTAGGTATTGATCTCAGCATGTTTAATTCGAGACTCATCTTCACCTTTGATGCATACTATAAATATACAAAAGACATGTTGTTAACTGTTTATCTACCTAGTTATGCCAATATACCCGGAGGAATTGCTCGCAATGATGCTGAAATGAAAAATAAAGGTCTTGAAATAGCTGTATCTGCGCGAAGCATAGATGCGAAGAACTTTAAATGGAATACTGATTTTAATATTTCATTCAACAAGAATGAAGTAACCAAGCTTGGTTTAAACAAAGTGTACTATTATGCCACTACTTATACTACCGAACAACCTGCTATTATATTAAAGGAAGGAAATTCATTGGGAACATTTTACGGATATGTATCAAAAGGAGTAGATCCGGAAACCGGTAATATCATCTACGAAGATAGAAATGAGAACGGAATAATAGATCCTGAAGACCGAACTAAAATAGGAGATGCACAGCCCTTATTTGTTTTTGGTCTGACAAACACTTTCTCGTATGCAAACTTTAACTTATCTGTATTCTTTCAAGGATCATACGGAAATGATATTTTCAACGCATCAAAGATTGATATGACAGGTATGATGGACTTTCGTAATCAATCTACTGATGTCTTAAAGAGATGGAAACGTCCCGGTATGGTAACAGAAGTACCTCGTCCTGGAAATATAGAGAATATTTATAACTCTTCCCGCTTTGTTGAAGATGGCTCATATCTGCGACTGAAGAATATAACACTATCTTATGATTTTAGCCCGAAGTTCAACTTTCTGAAAAAAGCAGGAATCAGAAAACTTCAACCATATATAACAGCTCAAAATCTATGGACATGGACAAAATATAGCGGATACGATCCTGAAGTAAATGCTTATGATGCAAGTGCAGTCGAATTAGGTGTCGATTATGGAACATATCCTCAAAATAAATCCGTAATATTTGGTCTTAATGTAGAATTCTAAAAATATAAAGCAATGAAAACAAATATAAAATTATTAGCCTTTATATCATGTCTATTTATCACCTATTCCTGTGGCGATTTTCTAGACAATGAACCTTTATCTGATTTTACAGGAGATCCGCAGAGTTCTTCTAATCTGGAATCTAAATATACATCAGTAACGGATGCTGAAGCCGAACTAAACGGTGCTTATAATAAATTTAAACAAGATATTTTTCAATTTGAGAATTTCAGTTATGGGGATATCCAGTCAGACAATTGCTATGCCGGAGGTGATGGAGTTCCGGGTGAAGAAGTGGACGGTATCAGGGTAACATCTATGAACTCGAAAACCAAACTGATGTGGGCTCAATATTATGAAATGGGAGGAGCAGCAACAAGCGTAATAGAAAATACACGTTTGATGAAAACAAATATTGATGATGCTACTCGCAAACGAATTATTGCCGAAGCTAAGTTTATCAGGGCTTATGCATATTTCGATATTGTAAGAATATGGGGTGATGCCCCTCTGATGATAGAATTGATACCTGCTATTACGGCCGAGAATTTAGAAGAACTATACCCTAAACTATATCCTGCGCGTACTCCTTCAGACGATATCTATACACAGATAATAAAAGATTTGGAAGAAGCTATCCCAGATTTGGGTAGTTTGTCGCAAGGTGCATTTAAAGCGACCAAAGGAGCGGCAAATGGTTTGTTGGCAAAAGTATACGCTACTCGAGGAGAAAAGTCTGGACGTAACTATTCTAAAGTTGTAGAACTATGTGATAAAGTGATTGCTGATGGTTATAAATTAGTGACAAACTATGATGATTTATGGAATCCGGCAAATAAATATACAACAGAAAGCATCTTTGAAGTATATTATGATGCTACCTCACCCAACTGGGCATATTGGGTATTGTACAGTGAAGAAGATGGTTCTATTACATGGCGCCGCTACTGTACACCGACACATGATCTGATCTCTAAATTCAACCCTGATGACAAACGCTTTGGATCAACAATTGTTTATAAAGAAGTACCATATGATACCTACTTCCCGTCAAGCAATTATCCTATTGCAAATAAAATCCGCCAAAAAGATTCAGAGATTATATTAATGCGATTAGCAGACATACTTCTCCTTAAAGCTGAAGCATTAGTTGAATTAAATAAGATTAGCGAAGCTATGAATATTGTAAATACGATTCGCGATCGTGCCGGATTAAAGAAATTATCAACAACTTTATCTCAAGGAGATGCTCGTTTATCCGTTGAACAAGAACGTCAATTTGAGCTTGCTTTGGAAGGACAACGCTGGTATGATCTGTTACGCAATGACAGAATGGTGGAAGTTATGCATCAACATAAAGACAAAAATGGAAAATTACTTTTCCCAAACCTAGAAGAATTTCATAAACTATGGCCTGTGCCTCAGACAGAGAAAGATTCAAATCCCAACCTAACACAAAATCCGGGTTATTAAAAAATGAATATTATGAAGACATTTAAAATATTATTTTTATTGATTTTTATATCTGCCATTTTCGTATCATGTAGTGACAATGATGACAGTTCTACAATCGTAGTACCAGTTATTGAGTCGCTGGCAATAAAGGGTAACGAAAATATTAAGTTAGGAGATTCTATTTATTTTGATGCGAAAGTGAGCGATGCTGTTCGCCCTCTTTCTACTCTCGAGGTAGAATTAGTGGCCAACGATGTTGTTATCAGTAGTAAGTCTATACGAACAAAAGATAATTCTGTATCGCTAGATAATATTTCTTTGTTTGTGCCATTTACTTCCAATATTGCTACAGGAGATGAGCTGAAAGTCAATTTCACTTTGATAAATGTGGATGGAGGTGAAACTAAAGAGCAAAAAACACTTAAAGCTATCCGGCCCGAGTTACCAGAGACCCTCTATCTTATATTAAGTGATAAATCTGTAATAGAGTTGCATGCAAAAGAAAATACTCCATACATCTATGAATCGGAAGAAGGAGGATATCCAAGTACTTTCAGTACTAAAATAGCAACATCCGAAGACCTTGCACAAGCCAATTATGTATGGAATGCAGGTATTGATGATAATGTAGCATCTATTGGAGATAGATTTGGTAGCGATATAAAATTTTCATATAGTAACTGGCTTGTTAAGAAAATTATATTCGATGCATTTTCTTTCAATTTTGATATAGAAGGCTTGAGACTGGTCATCAAGGTAAATAATGTACAGATGATGGCTTCCGGAAATTACTTGTATGCAAGTGTAGACTTTACCAAAGGACAAGAATTTTCTATATCAGGTATTGATAATATAGAACAAGCTTACAATAGAGACTTTTTCGAATATAATGCTGAAACAAAGACATACAAATTTATAGGTGAATCCGGCAAGTGGGATGTGTATTATTCATTGGAGTATAACTATATATGGGTTAACAGGATGACAGATGTGGCTCCGGCTACTTATTGGGTCATTGGACATGGATTTTCTTCATCTCCTACTTGGAATAGTGCATTTAATTCTATAGGATGGGATCTCAATGATGTGAAACAGTTAGCTTACATGCGTCTTTTAGAACCAAATAAGTACCAGGCAACTGTTTATCTGTCAGATCAGCATGATTGGGGAGGGTTTGATATCCAAATATTTAGTAATCGTACATGGGATGCCCAATTCGCTGTTTTTTCGAATGACTTATTTACCGGAGATTCATCCGGAGTGAGTGCAGCAGGCGGAAGCATGGCAGATTTGGTCGGAGGAGAAGGTTTTATTCCTGGTTATTACCGTATTACACTAGATGTTTCTGACGGTTTGAACAAATCTAAAGTTGATTTTAAAAGACTTCCTTGATAATAATAACAGTGGCTCTGATCATGATGCAAATGAAATTCTGTCATCAGAGCCACTAAAATAAAATATAATACAATGAATACATATTGGTTAAAACTTTTGATAATATGCAGTTTAGGACTCTCTCTATTTAGCTGCAATGATAACGATGATAATAAGAAAACAGAGACACCTCCTGTTATAACCGAGGCCCCAACCTTAAAAGGCAAACTAGTATATCACAATTATACAACCTATGACACTGAAGATTCTAAAATGTACATTTATGATTTTGGTACAAATGAATTGAAATGTATAAGTGAAAACTGGAAAATACGCAACGCTATGAATGCGCATTTTTCTCCCGATGGTAAACAGATCACTTTTATGGGAATAGGAGAAGATACAAATACATGGGATATCTTTTTATACGATCTTTCGGGAACAACACAGCCTGTAAATCTTACACCATATGACGGAACAAGAGATGAAGATCCTAAATTTTCCCCTGATGGGAAACGTATAGCTTTCAAACAAGATTTTAGGGTTGCCGAACTCAATTTGGAAACAGGGAAAGTAACAAAACTTAGTCCTGTAGATTATTCGATGCCTTACTATAATGCCGATGGGACAAAGCTTATTTGTTCGAAAGGTGATGGAGCAACATCTTCTATTGCTGTGATCGATATTAAAAGTAAATCTATAAAAACACTTTATGATGCACCTAAAGTTCAGGATTATTATCCTATAAATGCGGATGAAACATCATTCTATTATTCTGTGGGATATTCCGAAACAAACCGTGTAGATCAAGTATATCGTGGATTTTGGAGCGGATTGAAAAGTAAACGCCTCCCTTTTAATAATACAGACGGAGATTATTCTGATGCTTATCCGGTAAACAATGATTGGGTTATTATCTGTAGCACACGTACCGGAAGCCTTGGAGGATATGATCTATATATTGCAAATGTTGTATCGGGAGAAATTTTTCCGATGACAGACTATAATAAAAATATAAACACTCCGAAAAATGAATTAGGACCGTGTGTCTATATTCAAAAATAAAGAAAGTTTTTAAGACATGAAATACATCATTTATCTGATTACTTCTATGTTTATAATGTCGGCATGTATAAATCAGAAGAATCTAAACAAATCCCCTGTCTCATTAATGTGGGAAATGGGTAGAAATGGAATAGAGCCCGGATATTATGAAAATACATTTTATCTTATTAATCATAGCAATGATTCCTTACGGGGAAATTGGATTATCTACTATAATCAAATGCCGGCAGCTGTAAAGCCTGAACCTACATCACCTGTCATTGTACAGCAAATCAGTTCTACTTACTACAAGATCGCTCCATCATCCTCATATCGTCCTTTAGCTTCGGGTGATACTTTAAAGATAACATTTCGTTGTGCAGGAAGTATTCTGAAAAATGCAGGAGCACCGGAAGGCGCATACATTGTTATGCTCGATGAAAAAGGAAAAGAGTCTGTACCGTATAGTGTTGCTATCAATTCCAAACCTTTTCTTCATGATTATCAATGGTCAAGAGTAGGAGAGAGTGAGTTGCCATATCCTGATGGAAAAATCGTTTATGAAAGTAATCTAATTTTTTCAGAGCAAGTACCTTTAAAGAAAACGGATATCTTCCCATCGCTGAAAAATGTGAAGGAGAATGGCGGAGAATTTTCCTTCACAAAAGATGTTAGCCTGAAATATGATCCAACGTTTGCGAATGAAGCAAATCTATTGAAAGAAAAGCTTGAAAAACTATATGGCTGTAATATTGTAGACAAGGCTGCTGTAACTATAAATCTGAGAAAAGAATCGTATGTAGGCAAAAATAAAGAATACTATCAAATGGGACTGAATAATGGATCCATTGAAATTACCGGAGATACACCTCATGCAATTTTTAACGGGGTTCAAACACTTTTAGCATTTATACATAGTAAAGATTTACCATATAGCTTACCGAATGTAAGTATATCTGATTATCCCGATCTCGAGTATCGAGGTCAAATGTTAGACGTTGCTCGTAACTTTTCTTCTAAAGAAAATATATTGAAGCTTATAGATATTTTATCAATGTATAAAATGAGCGTTTTACATTTACATTTGACAGATGATGAAGGTTGGCGGATAGAAATTCCCGGTTTAGAGGAACTGACAACAGTTGGAGCTCGCAGAGGTCATACTCTTGACGAGAAGGAATGTCTATATCCTGCCTATGGAAGTGGATGGAATGCTAATGATGAAAATTCGATAGGAAATGGTTATTTTACTAGAAGCGACTTTATAGAAATCCTTAAATATGCACAGAAGCATCATATTAGAGTTATCCCCGAAATAGATCTACCCGGACATGCACGAGCAGCGATTAAAGCTATGAATGCTCGCTATTATAAATATATAAAATCTGATAAAAAGAAGGCAGAAGAATATTTACTTACTGATTTTGCAGATACATCACGTTATATCTCGGCGCAAAGTTATACTGATAATGTTATCAATGTAGCTCTACCATCAGTATATAGCTTTGTGAAAAAGGTTGTAAACGAAGTAGATTTGATGTATAAAGATGCCGAAATGGAATTATCTGTTTTACATCTGGGGGGTGATGAAGTTCCCCATGGAGCTTGGGAAGGTTCGGATATTGCAATGACATTTATGAAGGAGAAAGGCTTCAAGGAAACGAGAGAGTTGAAGGACTATTTTATTGAACAGATCATCCCTTTCTTTAAAGAAAAGAATATACAACTCGGCGCATGGCAGGAAGTTGGTTTATTACCTGATGAAACGGTAAATAAGAAGTTTTCCGAAGATAATGTTTTAAGTTATTGCTGGAATACAGTTCCCGAATGGAATGGAGATGAGATTCCTTACAGATTGGCTAATGCCGGTTATCCTATTATTTTATGCAATGTTACCAATTTGTATTTTGACTTATCATATAACAAACACGAAAATGAACCCGGAGCTTATTGGGGCGGTTTTGTAAATGAGTATAATTCGTTTAATGTTGTACCATATGATATATATAAGTCTGTACGATCAGATATGAGTGGTAATCGGATAGATATAACAAAGGTATCTAACAAAAAAATAGCTTTATCACCAAATGCCTATAACGAAATAAAAGGCATGCAAGGACAATTATGGGCAGAAACCATACGCAATTTTGATATGGTTGAATACTATTTGTTTCCTAAGATGTTTGGTCTTATAGAGAGAGCTTGGAATACTCATCCTGAATGGCAGAATGAGCCGTTAAGCGATAAATATACCAATGCATTGCGCCTATATAACAGAAAGATAAGTGAGTACGAATTGCCTCGTCTTAGTCATCTGAATATTAAATTTCGTATTGCCCATCCCGGCATAGAGATGATCGATGGCAAATTACATGTAAATACATCTATTCCTAATGCTGAAATCAGGTATACAATAGATGGATCGGAACCTACAGTTAATTCTACTCTTTGGACTGAACCTATAACTTGTAATGCAAAAGAAATAAGGGCGAAAGCTTTTTATTGTGGACGAGAAAGTGTAACCACATTATACAAATACAAATAAAATGGAGTTTAGAATATTCCTCTTGTGTCTGTGTTTTATTATACAGACACAGGGCGGGTTCTCTCAGAAATTAAATTCTGAAACCCCTCGATTGATACCAAAGCCTCAAAAAGAGATATACTCTAATCTATTTCTACGTTTGCCATCGGTAATAACGATAAGCAACGATATAGATGAGAATGCCAAAAGCATACTTGAAAAAGCATTATTGGAATCTTTGAACATAGAGGTCTCTTATAACTCGAATGAAAATAGCCTAATACGTTTCTTTGTAGATAAACAACTACCTGATGAAGCATATCATATTAAGATAGACACAGTACATATTGATATCCATGCATCCGGTTCCGCCGGAAGCCTTTGGGCGATACAAACTTTGCATCAGATGATAAAATCTATTTCTCTCACATCTGCAGGTCAAATCAAACAATTACCTGTTACAGAAATAGAAGATTATCCTCGATATAAGTGGCGAGGGTTTCATTTGGATGTGGCTCGACATTTCTTTACAAAAGAGTATTTGTTAAAAACGATAGAACGCTTATCATTTTATAAAATAAACAAGCTGCATTTGCACTTAAACGATGATCAAGGATGGCGAATCGAAATAGATAAATATCCTCTATTAACAGAAATCGGCGCATGGAGATCTTTTGATAAATATGACTCGATCTGTATACGCCAATCGGAATATAATCCAGATATGCAAATAGATAAACGTTTCATTCGAAATGACTCTAAGTATGGCGGATTTTACACTAAAGCTGATATGCGGGAAATCATCGCACATGCACAAAAGTATGGCATAGAAATTATACCAGAAATAGATATGCCGGGACACATGTCTGCTGCGATCAGAGCATATCCGTGGCTGTCTTGCACTGGAAATACCGGCTGGGGTAAAGAGTTTTCGTATCCTATATGTCCGTGTGATCCTAAAGTGATAGATTTTGCAAAAGACATATATTCTGAAATAGCAGAACTATTTCCTTCACCTTTTGTACATATTGGAGCTGATGAAGTAGAAAGAGATACTTGGGAATTGAATGCTGATTGTAAAAGACAAATGAAAAAGCACAAAATGAAATCATCAGCCGATTTGCAGACGTTCTTTGTAAATGAAATTCAAAAGTCGCTAAAGGAAAAAGGGAAAAAGACTATCGTATGGGACGATGCAGCTGTCGATGATATCGAAAATGAGGTACATGTGACTTTCTGGCGCGATTGGATGAATGAAAATGCGAACATGATTGTAGAGAAAGGAAATCCGATGATTTTTATGACATGGAGCCATTTCTATCTAAGTGCGAAACCTTCATTTAAACGATGGAAAGAATTATATGAATTTGATATAACAAAGGATTATCCCAACATGACAGAATCTAAAGTAATCGGTTATCAGGCCTGTGTATGGACAGAAGAAATTCCAAATGAGATAAAACTAGAAGAACATGTATACCCTGCTTTACAAGCTTATAGTGAGCTGATATGGAGTAATAAACGAAACTGGCAGGATTTTTTGCAACGAATGAGTTTACACAACCGTATTATGGATAGAGAAGGAATACATTATCGCTCTTATACCTATTAAAAAAAATACAATGGAAATAAAAACAAGCAGTCGCCTTTTATCTCTCGATGTTTTGAGAGGTATCACCATCGCCGGAATGATACTTGTGAACAACCCCGGATCATGGGGGCATATATATGCTCCGTTGAGACATGCCGAGTGGAATGGATTAACTCCCACAGACCTTATCTTTCCGTTTTTCATGTTCATTATGGGTATTTCTACCTTTATCTCGTTACGGAAATTCAACTTTGAGTTTTCTGTGCCCACACTAAGAAAAATACTGAAACGTACATTCGTTATATTTCTTATCGGTTTAGGTCTATCCTGGCTGGGTGTTTCATTTGGTACATACCATGCTTTAGCTGCCGATAATCTGGAATTTTGGGAACGGTTGAGCAGATCCGTCACCAATTTTGAACATCTGCGTATTCTGGGTGTGATGCAACGCTTGGCACTTACGTATGGCATAACATCTCTGATAGCTATCTTTATAAAGCATAAGTATATACCGTATATAATTGCAGTCGGTCTGATTGGTTATTTCTTGCTTTTACTTTTCGGAAACGGTTTTGCTACCGAAGGGTACAATATCCTAGCAGTGACAGATCAGAGTATTCTTGGACTGAATCATATGTATACAGAGTTCGGTCTCGATCCCGAAGGTATTTTGAGTACAATCCCTGCTGTGTGTCATGTGTTGATCGGTTTCTATTGTGGGAAAATACTGATGGAAACAAAAGATAATCAACAAAGGATGCTTCACCTGTTTATTATAGGTGCTATACTTACCTTTTCTGGCTTTCTGTTGAGTTATGGCTGTCCTATAAATAAGAAAATCTGGTCTCCGACATTTGTTCTTACTACATGTGGATTGGGTGCTACCTTCTTATCGCTGCTTATATGGATCATCGATGTGAAGGGGTATAAGAAGTGGTCGGTATTTTTCGAATCGTTTGGGGTAAATCCTTTGTTTATATATGTCCTAGCAGGCGTTATGGCAACTATCCTTGAAAGTATGTATTTGAATTGTCAAGAAGTAATGAGTATTAAGGATTGTTTTTATACTCAGATTTTGAAATCTATTTGTGGAGATTATTTCGGGTCATTAATCTATGCCTTGTGTTTCATCTCTATTCTTTGGACAATTGGTAACATATTATATAAGAGGAAAATATTCATAAAGATTTAATATAGAAGAACTAAAAGAAAAGTTGGTTATTAGAAGAAGCCCATGAAATAAATATTTTATGGGCTTCTTTCTTTAATAAATGTTCATGTTGCTATCTCTTATTTTCAAATAACTTAAGGTTAAACATACTAGAATTTTTAAACATCCTTTATATTTGTATTTAAAAGCTACCCTTTTTAAGATGAAAATACTGATTGTAGAAGACGAGCAGAATATCAGTTCGTTTATTGAGCGAGGTTTAAATATAAGCGGATTTGAAACAGAGATATGTAATGATGGATTACATGCATGGGAAAAATTACAAATCACAGATTATGATTTAATCATTATGGATATAATAATGCCTTTTATGTCAGGATTAGAGCTTTGTAAGGCTTATCGACAAAAATTCGGCTATACTACCCCTGTAATCCTACTTACAGCATTATCTACAACCGAGGATATTGTAAGAGGCCTTAATGCCGGATCCGATGATTATATCATCAAGCCGTTTAAGCTGGTTGAACTTGAAGCTCGGATTAATGCATTGTTAAGGCGTTCGAAAGTCTGTGCGGGAATACAAGATGACAAAATTTTACACTTTTCTAATTTAAAATTAGATACAAACACGAAGCAGGCTATTCGTGATGGTAATATAATTTATCTCACAGCTAAAGAATATTTATTGCTCGAGTATTTCATGAAAAATCCCAATAGGGTGCTTTCGCGTCAAACTCTATTAGAAAACGTATGGGATATCAATTTCGACACGAATACAAATATCGTAGATGTATATGTTAACTATATACGAAATAAGATTCAGCCTGAAGGAATGGATAAGCTAATTCATACAGTTATTGGATTAGGATATATATTAAAAGAAGAATGAAGATAAAAACAAAACTTGCCCTTTTATATACATCTATCACTGTCGTGATCTTGATGGTAGTTTTTATTTTTGTCTATCTACTTACTTCAAAAAATATTGATAGTAATTACCATACGCTTCTACTTGATAAAGCACTTATTACGGCTCAAAAGCATTTTGAAAAAGATGAACTGAGTCAACAAGCCTATCAAAAAGTACTTGACGCATATCAAAGATTATTACCTGAGACTTCTGAAAGGATAATTGTAGCCAATAGTAGACAAGATGCTACTGTAGAGCTTCAGTCTTTCTTGAATGGAAGGCAAATAGACGAATTGTTCCGAACAGAACAATTAAAATTCGAGATTGATAACCTAAGCGGAGTTGGTATATATTACCCCGACAATGAAGGAAATTTTATCATTATCGTTACAGCTAAGAATATTCAAGGAGATTACCTGAAAAATCTGCTGAAGCATATCCTGTTAATAGTGTTATTCGTAAGCAGTATTATTATTTTTGGTCTACTCTGGTGGAATGCAAAAATGATAACTAAACCTCTACAGGATATGGTTTCCAGAATGCAAAAAATAACACCCAAAGACCTACACCTTAGGCTGATAGAGAGAAATGGAAATGACGAACTAGCTCAAGTTATCAGTTATTTCAACCAAATGATCGAACGCTTAGAAATAAGCTTCAACTCGCAGAAGACATTTATTGCGAATGCATCACACGAACTAAAAAACCCATTAACAGCAATTATGGGCGAGTGTGAAGTTATGCAACTAAAAGAGTTTACTCCGGATGAATACAAAGGTTCTATCAAACGGATTGAAAATGAGATCGAGCGTTTAAACATATTAGTAAATAACCTTTTTCAATTAGCTCAAACCGATTTGGAAATATCAGAATCAGATGTTGAGCAATTAGATGTAGTAGGAGAGTTGCAATTCGTTATTCATTATTTAGAGCAATCTAAATATAAAGGACGAATTTCGTTCGTAAAAAATGAGAATTCATTCTATATTCGGTCAAATAGTCATTTGTTATTTGTTGCCCTACAAAATATAATTGATAATGCTTGTAAGTATTCAAATGGTGAGGTTAAAGTTGAAATCATCAAAAACAAATTCCACTTTCATCTTTTAGTCTCGGATAAAGGTATTGGCATACCGGCAAAAGAAAAAGATAAAATATTCGACACATTTTACCGAGCACAAAATACACATTCATATAAGGGGGCTGGAATAGGCTTATCTCTTGCACATAAAATATTAAAACTTTCAGGAGCTGATATTAGTATCTCATCTATGGAAAATAAAGGGACAACTGTTACAATTACCTGGGATATCAATTTCTAATCCTATTCTAATCTCGGTTTAATCTCTTTCTAATTTCAAGAGTCTAGTTTTGCATCTAAAATTAGATTTTGAAGATGAGAAAGTTACTGCTATCAACTCTGCCCTGTCTTATATTGACATTTTTCGGATTACCGGTCTTTGCACAAGAGTTTCAAGTACTCAAGTATACTCCTGTGGAAATTGAGGCTTTGTTCCTAAAACAAAACCTACAGCTATTAGCCGAAAAGATGAACATCACTCTTGCCGAGGCAGAAATTGCACAATCAAAACTATGGGATAATCCACAATTATCTATCGGTTCGATGAATTTATGGAGCACCGCCAAACAAAGAGAAGAACTTGGGGCTGAAACCTTTCCCAGAAATACACAGTTTAGTATAGAACTGAGTCAACTGATTTTAACTGCCAATAAACGAAACAAGCTTATCAACAGCCAAAAAGTTTCAAGAGAAATTGCTGTTTTAAATTTTGAAGATGTGCTGAGAGGTTTGAAAGCAGAGTTTCGAAAATTAATTTACGAAACAGAATACCATCAATCATACAAAGATGTCTTATCTGTTCAACAAGAGTCTCTTGAGCTACTTATTTCTGCCTACAAAAGACAAGCCGAACTAAACAATATCGCAAAAAATGAATTGCTTAGGCTTCAATCAGGCTTAATAGAACTTAAAAATGAAATAAATCAGACGGAAGCAGCTTTGAATGAACAACAAAAAAATCTGAAATCGTTACTTAATATCTCACCTTTTTATATCATAAAAGTAGAAAACACAAACTTCAATTATATTGATCCCAATCAGGTCTCACTCGTGTCTTTACTCGAAAAAGCGCACGAGTTACGTCCTGATATAAAACGTGAACAACAGCAAACTTTGTTTTATGAAAAATCATTGATCTACGAAAAATCACAACGAATTCCGGATATAACACTAAGTGCCTCTTATGATCGGTATGGAGGCGTATGGAAAGATTTTATCGGATTTGGGATCAGTTTCGATTTACCCTTTTTGAATAGGAATCAAGGGAATATTAAAGCTGCTAAAATAAATATTGAACAAAACAAACTTATTGCTTTGCAACTACAAAATATTGCTGAACAAGAAATAACTGAGGCTTTCTCCAATTATAGTCGCACGTACAAATTTTATGAAGAAATAGAGAATAACGATTTGTTAACAGAGTTGGATGAGATGCTTGGTATATATACAAAAAATTTCCTAAATAGAAATATCAGCATGCTCGAATACCTCGATTTTATGGAATCTTATAAAAGCAACAAACAAATAGTTCTTTTATCTCGAAAAAATATGTACAATTCATTTGTAGAGTTTCAATATGCAGTTGGCACTGAAATAAATAAGTAACCATTATGATAACAAAGAAAATTCTATTATTTACATTA
This sequence comes from Dysgonomonas sp. 37-18, assembly GCF_001899125.1. Lineage (NCBI taxonomy): Bacteria > Pseudomonadati > Bacteroidota > Bacteroidia > Bacteroidales > Dysgonomonadaceae > Dysgonomonas > Dysgonomonas sp. 37-18. The sequence continues at coordinate 90,454 of NZ_MKVC01000008.1, forward strand.
ACGATTCTTTTTTTATCGCTTGTTTCCTGTACGGGGAAAGGAGAAGCTAATTCCGATAAACAAGCAGAAATTGTTCCGGCTTTCTATTCGTCAGTAAAGACTGTAAAGGCAGCATACGAAACAAGAATAGAAATGTTGACTCTTACAGGACAAGTAGAATATGATTCAGATAAAGTAATCAATTATTATCCTCTAACTGAGGGAGTAGCTGGCAGGGTTTATTTTTCATTGGGAGATAAAGTTGAAAAAGGACAAGCGCTGTTAGATATTCATAGTAAAGATTTATCTGAGCTGCAGAGTGAGCAAAGCTCTCTACAGGCTGAAATACGTATCATAGAGCGTGAACTTAAATCTGCCAGGGAGATGTTTAAAGACAAGATGCTTTCGGAAAAAGAGTTGTTGGAAATAGAAACTAAACTCAAACAAACACAGACTTCCTTATCAAAAGTAAAAAATGATATGCAACTATTCGGCTCAGACAAGGGGAATGGAATCTTTTCTATAAAAGCTCCTATGTCCGGATATATTGTATCCAAAAACGTAACATCAGGAAGTACATTATCTTCCGACAACGGCACTCTTTTTACGATTGCCGATCTATCCACAGTGTGGGTAGTGGTTAATGTATATGCCGGTAACCTACAGCTGGTAAAGGAGGGCATGGATGTGAATTTTACAACATTGTCTTATCCTAATGAAAGATTCGAAGGTAAGATCAACTTGATGTCACAAGTTTTTGATCCTGAAGATAAAGTGTTGAAGGCGAGAATTATTATATCGAATAAAGACCTGAAGTTGAAACCTGGAATGTCTACTATCGTTTATCTGAAAAATCAAGTTGGAGAGAAAAATATAGCTATCCCTTCTGATGCATTAATATTCGATAAAGACCACTATTTTGTTATAATAAAAAATACCGATGGTAATTTTCAGATAAGAGAGGTCTTTTTAAAAGGGCATAGCGGACAGGTATCTTATATAAAATCAGGATTATCTGAAGGAGAAGAAGTTGTGACCTCAAACCATTTACTAATATATTCAGGGCTTAACAATAAATAATTATGCACAAATTTGTTGAGAATATTATTGCATTTGCACTACGTAACCACATATTAGTACTTTTTCTAACATGTATACTCGCAATAGCAGGAGTTATTTGCTTCCAAAACACCCCTATAGAAGCATATCCGGATGTCACTAACACACGCGTGAAATTAATCGCTCAATGGCCGGGTCGAAGTGCCGAAGAAGTTGAGAAATTTGTCACTTTACCTATCATGCAGCAACTAAATACCATTCCTCGTAAAACAGATGTACGTTCGACGTCCCTTTTTGGTTTGTCTGTAATTACTGTTCTATTCGAAGATGGGGTTGATGATTTCTTTGCCCAACAATATGCGTCTAATAGGATGCAAGATCTCGACCTCCCTGAAGGTGTAGAATTATCAATAGAGCCACCTTCGGGTGCTACAGGTGAAATTTTTCGTTATGTTCTCAAGAGTGATTTGCCTGTACGCGAGGTAGCTGCTATCAACTCTTGGGTCGTAGAGCGTGAATTATTATCTGTGCCGGGAGTAGCAACAATAGCCAGCTTTGGTGGAGAAGAAAAGGTTCTTGAGGTGAAAGTGAATCCTGCTGAGCTTGCAAACTATAATCTTTCCCCTTTAGATGTATATGAAGCCGTTGAACGAAGTAACATCAATGTTGGTGGTGATGTAATACAAAAAGGAAGCCAAGCATTTGTTGTTAGGGGAATAGGCTTACTTGAAAGTATAGAAGATATTGAGAATATACTCATTGAAGTAAAAGGCAGCTCACCTATACGTGTAAAGCAGGTTGCCGAAGTGGGTATATCTTCTAAACCTCGTTTAGGGCAAGTCGGTCTAAATGACGACGATGATGTGGTACAAGGTATTGTAATTATGTTGCGAGGGCAAAACCCCAGTGAGGTGATTGTCCATCTGAAAGAAAAAATAGCAGAACTTAACGAGCGTATTCTGCCTGATAACGTGAAGATAGAGCCCTTTCTTGACCGTACTAACCTTGTGAATGCAACCGTGCACACCGTTCTTCGCAACCTACTCGAAGGTATTTTGTTAGTATCACTCGTGGTCTTCATATTTCTTTTCAACTGGCGTACATCACTCATTGTGGCATCCGTCATTCCATTATCATTCTTGTTTGCCATTATCATGCTGCGTATACAAGGTTTGCCTGCAAATCTCATATCCATGGGAGCCCTGGATTTCGGGCTGTTACTGGAAGGAACACTGGTTATTGTCGAAAGTGTGTATGTCGCAATGGAAAAGCGATCGCATGATCTAGGTAGCCGTTTTAATCCGATGCTGAAAGGTGGATTGATCCGCAAAAGCGCCGGAAGTGTAGCTTCATACATCTTTTTTGCACAGATAATATTGGTAGTGGCATTATTCCCTATATTTTCGTTTCAGAAGGTTGAAGGAAAAATGTTTCAGCCGCTGGCCTTTACCTTAGGCTATGCGCTATTAGGTTCACTAATTTTGTCATTAACGTATGTGCCGGTTATGTGTAAATTGTTGTTGACAAAATCGGTAAAAGAGAAAACCAATTTCGTAAGTCGTTTCTTTACCCGAGTTTTATACAATATGTTTGCGTTTGCAAGTAGACATCGTATACAGACTATAGTGGTATTTTTAGTGATACTAACCACTTGCGTTATTCGTTTTTCATTCTGGGGAACAGAATTCATTCCTCAGATGAACGAAGGTGCAATATATGTGCGTGCTACGCTACCCAACAGTATTAATTTGGATGAATCGGTACGCATAACAAAAGAAATGAAAAAGAAACTTCAAAGCTTTGACGAAGTTGATTTTATTTTAACGCAAACGGGACGTCCAAACGATGGAACTGATGCTACCGGATTTTTCAATATAGAATTTCACACAGAACTGAAACCTGAAAAAGAGTGGAAACACAAAATAAGTAAAGATGATCTGATAGCACAAATGCAAGACTCATTAAATATCTATCCGGGTGTTGTATTGGCATTCAGCCAACCCATACAAGACAATGTAGAAGAATATGTTGCCGGTGTAAAAAGCTCTTTGGTTATAAAAATATTCGGCTCAGACCTACATCAGCTTGAAGATTTAGCTGATCAGACAGCAGCAACGATCAAAAACATACGAGGGATAGAAGATGTTAATGTATTTCATAGTATTGGACTGCCCGAACTCCGCATAAAGTTAGAAGAATCGCATATGGCACGTTATGCTGTATCTATGAAAGATGTACAAACGGTTGTTGAAATGGCAATAGGTGGAAAGGCTGCGACATCTTTCTATGAGAATGAACGTACATTTGATGTGATGGTGCGTTTTCAAAAAGAGTTTAGGGACAATGAAGATAAAATAGGGAATATTCTTATCCCAACAATGGATGGCAAACAAGTCCCACTGAAAGAAATAGCTAGTATTGATTTTATTACCGGGCCTGCATTTATCTACCGTGAAGGTAGCAGCCGTTATGTAGGAGTTGGTTTTAGTATACGAGACAGGGATTTGGGATCGACTATAGACGAAGCTCAAAAAGCTGTTGGACAAAATATAAAGCTTAAATCTGAAAATAAAATGGTATGGGCTGGCGAATTTGAAAGCCAACAACGCGCCACAAAGCGTTTGACATTTATTATTCCGGCTGCACTTTTGATGATTATATTTCTATTATATATGAACTTCATGACAGTAAAAGACACGCTGATAGCCGTAAGCGCTATGCCATTTGCTTTTATCGGCGGTTTTGTATCTTTATGGTTAACAGGTACAGTCTTCGGTATATCGGCAGGCATCGGATTCATTATCTTGTTCGGTATCGTTTCTATAGATAGCATCTTGTTGGTAACACTCATGAAGAAAAAAGTACAACAAACGCATAATCTTCGTACAGCAATCAATGAAGCCGTTGCTCAACGTGTACGACCGGTTCTGATGATTGCCTTAATGGGATCGATGGGGCTACTTCCGGCAGCTTTATCTACCGATATGGGTTCTGAAATTCAACGCCCGCTAGCTATAATGATTGTAGGTGGAATAATTATATGCATGATTCTTTCTTTTACAGTATTACCTCAAGTATTTTATTTTGCTTATAGAAGGGATAAAAGACTAAGAAAAGAATAGAAGTATTTAATAAAAGAAAATTGCAATAATTATGTAAATTTGCTGCTATAGGCAGTCTATAATTAGACTCATATAATTCATATAGTATTAAATAAACAGATAATATTCCTGTATAAACAATCACGTATGATAAAAGAATACTCTATGGCAGAAGCTCTTCCTGATAATGCCTTATCAAAATCATTTTTTATAAGGCATTTCGAATCAGGGGAGAATGTAGAGATCGAATGGCCTCATAGTCACTCTTTTTTTTCTTTTGTTTGGTTTACTCATGGAAGTGGATTTTATGTGATTGATTCTGAAGAATACACAATAAAACCACAGAGAGTATTTTACGTTGCTCCTAAGCAGATTCATAATTGGAGCTTCTATGATAATGTGCAGGGATATATTATTTTTATAGATCAATTAGCCGGGTTAGATATGAATTTGAGCTATAGTTCTCCCTACATTGATATCGACAATATTGATGTGTCACTTCATTTATCTATTCTTGAAGATATTAATAAAGAGTTGCTTTATAAAGATGATGCATCAGAAGAAAATATAAAAGCTGGGCTCTTGTACTATTCTCGCTTATTATATAGGATAGCCAAAAGGAAGCAGGTAAAAACATATCAAAGTAATACACTAATAGAGCAATTTAAAGAGTTAATTCTATCCGATTATTCGAAATTATATACAATCTCTCATTATGCAAACAAACTAAATGTACGAGAAGATAAATTGAATGAAACATGTAAAAAAATACTTGGTATCTCATCCAAGCAATATCTACTTAATCTTAAAATAACCGAAGCTAAACGGCTATTGATATACTCAGACTACAATATAAGTGAAATCACTTATCAGATTGGATTTGAAGATTCTTCATATTTTGCCCGAATTTTTAAGAAAAAAACAGGATTTTCTCCTAGTACTTTTCTTAAAAAGTACCGAAAACAGCCCTAAAAGTGCTGATATATTTCTTATTTACATCTTTATATTTGTATTTGTTTTAAATATTAATAAAATGTGTGATATGAAAGATTTTCTATTGATATTCAGATTAAATAAAGATTCGGAGATAAAACCATCTCCCGAACAAGTGAAAGAAAGAATGGAATGGTTCAGTAGTCTAATGAAGCAAAATAAAGTATCCGATAAAGGAAATACCTTATCTCCCTCAGGAGCAAAAACAATTCACTCGAATGGAAATATTGTAAATAGTGCTCATTCAGAAGGTACAGAGATTGTAACAGGATATGTAGTTATAAATGCAGAAACAATTGATGAAGCAATAGAGATTGCCAAAGCTAATCCTATTTTCAAAATTGGCGGTAGTGTGGAAGTTCGAGAAGTTGCCAAATTCATAAAAGGGAACGATTAATTTATAATTAGATTATATAACTAACAAAGTCGTGATTTATATTATAAATCACGACTTTGTGTCTATTGGTTAGTCTTATCAGAGACCATAAATTCATTTAGAAAAGGGAACGTAAACATTAAAGATCTTAAATGTCGATAAATGTTAAAAAATATATGAAGTAGAAAAATATTTTTATTTTTGACTTTTACTAAAGTTTACAACTAAGGTACATTTTATTGTAGATAAAACATTCTCATAAAAAACTATATCGATGACAGAAGAAAAAAAAGAACCCATAGACAAGGTTGTTCAGCCCATTCAAAAATTTATATTACAGGAAAAGGCGGGAGGGATCGTTCTTGGGCTAAGTGTTATAATTGCAATGATTCTTGCTAATTCTTCTTGGTCGGAAGATTATTTTCATTTTTTAGAACATAAATTAGGAATTGTATTTAATGGAATTCCTTTTTTTGAATATAGTATCCATCATTGGATCAACGATGGCCTGATGGCCGTATTTTTCTTTGTTGTTGGGCTAGAACTTAAACGGGAAATAGTAGGAGGGGAGCTGTCCAATCCTCGTAAAGCTCTTTTACCAATTGGAGCAGCAATAGGAGGCATGCTTGTTCCCGCACTCATCTATATAAGTCTTAATCCATCAGGAGAAGTCCATCATGGCTGGGGCATTCCGATGGCTACTGATATTGCTTTTGCTCTGGGGATTTTGTATCTGTTGGGGAGCAAAATACCTCTATCGTTGAAAGTCTTTCTTACGGCTCTCGCCATTGTTGATGATTTGGGAGCTGTTTTGGTTATTGCATTTTTTTATACCTCCGATATCTCTTTTATAAGCCTTGCCACAGGTTTCGGCTTTGCTTTTATCATGTTTGTTGGCAATAAAATGGGAGTCAGAAGTATTTTGTTTTATGCTATATTGGGAATTCTTGGGGTATGGACATCATTCTTGCTATCAGGTGTTCATGCTACAATAGCTTCTGTTATTGCAGCTTTCATGATTCCTGCCGATGTCAAAATAAGAGAAAATCTATTTGTTGAACGAATAAAGAAATACCTGGATAAATTTAGAGAAGTCGATCCAAAAAGTGAAATTCCGACACTTACAAATGATCAGTTGCATTTACTGGAAGAAATAAAAATAGACACGAATAAAGCAATTCCTCCGTTGCAACGCTTAGAGCACAGAATGCATCCTTTAGTGACTTTCGTTATAATTCCTATATTTGCTTTAGCGAATGCGGGAGTTTCACTAAACATTGATATAGAGCAGCTATTCAGCACAAATATAGCTTTAGGTATGGCACTAGGTCTGTTATTAGGGAAAGTGTTGGGAGTCGTAGGTTTTACGCTTTTACTTATTAAATTAAAGGTTGCTCCTTTTCCGGAAGGAATGAATGTGCATAACCTACTAGGTATAAGCCTACTCGCATCTATCGGTTTTACCATGTCATTATTTATCACATCACTCGCATTCACCCATCCTGAATATATGGTACAAGCAAAAATTGGTATTTTTGCAGCTTCTATTATAGGCGGAGTGTTAGGGTATATGACATTAAGTCGTTCCATAAAACGGAAATAATACCGTTCCGTATTATACTTATATGAATTTATCAAGAGAATACTTGTAACAAAAGACTTTCATAGTAGTATAAATTGTGAACTAATTTCTTTATCTAAATGTTGAATTTGTGAGTTTTAATTAATTCGCTTATTAAATATTTATGAAAACGATATTATTTGTATTTATATCACTCTTTAGTATTAGTGTATTCTCTCAGCAGAAGCATTCATTAAAGGGAACAGTCATAGACAAAGGAGACAGAAGCCCCATTCCTTATGCCAGTATAATAGTAAAGGGTACAACTATTGGTACACAAACAGATGAAGAAGGGCATTTTTCTATTGAAAATCTATTACCCGGACCTTATACCCTTCTAGTATCATTTGTTGGGTATAAAGCTGAACAAACCCCTGAATATTTATTGACAGTAAAAGATTTACAAATAACCGTTGAATTAGAAGAAAATACGAATGAGTTAGCCGATGTAAATGTCTATCCGATGCCTTTCAGGCGTTCTATTGAAAGCCCGGTTGGATTGCATGTTATAAGTACACAGGAAATAGAAAAAAGCCCTGGAGCTAACCGCGATATATCCCGCATTGTACAATCTTATCCGGGGGTAGCTTTCTCGCCAGGAGGTTATCGAAACGATTTAATTGTAAGAGGTGGTGGGCCTTCAGAAAATAGTTTCTTTCTGGATGGTATAGAAATACCTAACATTAATCATTTTAGTACACAAGGAGCTTCTGGTGGGCCTGTAAGTATCATAAGTGCAGATTTGATCAAGGAAGTAAATTTCTATACAGCAGCTTTTCCATCGTACAGTAGTGATGCATTAAGCTCTGTCGTAAGTTTCAAATTAGCTGATGGAAATCCGGAAAAGCAATCTTTCAAAGGAACTTTAGGTGCATCAGAAGCTTCTGCAACAGCCAATGGACCTTTAAGTAAAAAGACAACATATACCGTATCTATGAGGCGATCTTATCTGCAACTTCTTTTCGATCTCATAGGACTCCCTTTCTTGCCAACATACAATGATGCCCTGTTCAAGATAAAAACTCAATTGTCACCTACTAACGAGCTTACATTTATAGGTGTTGGTGCAATAGATGATATGAAGCTAAATAATAAAGCTACTACCGAAGATGCCGAATACATACTGGGTTATTTGCCAACTATAAAGCAGGAAACTTTTACCTTAGGGGCAGTTTATAAGCATTACAACAAACGTAATAGACAGACTCTTGCTCTCAGCCATAGTTACCTGAATAATCGTAATACGAAATATCAGGACAATTTGAATAACGACCCTGATATGCTAAGGTTAAAATACAAATCATTGGAACAAGAATCGAAACTTAGATTCGAAAACCTTACGCCACTTGGTAAATGGAAAATTAATACAGGACTAAATATAGATTATGTGCAATATAGCAATAATAGTTTTCAGGTGTTTTTTTATAATGATGAAGAAACGGCTCTCCAATATGATACACAACTAAGCTTTTTCAAATGGGGATAGATTATGTCTCAACAAATGAGAGATTCAAATCATCTTTTGGAATAAGGCTAGATGCTGCATCCTATTCACATAATACCAAGCAAATATTTAATCAGGTTTCGCCCCGCCTGTCTTTATCATATAGGCTTATAGCTAATTTGAATGCCAACGCTAATATCGGACGTTACTTCCAGCTTCCACCTCTTACAGCAATGGGATTGAAAGATAACAATGGTATGTTTGTAAACAAGGGATTGGATTATATGCGTGTTGATCAGGTATCGGCAGGCTTCAATTATCAGTCGATAAAGAATTTCGAAATATCTTTAGAAGGTTTTTATAAATATTACAACAATATGCCTTTATCTGTGCAAGACGGCATTCCTTTGATGAGTAAGGGTGACGACTACGGAGCGATAGGGAACGAACTGCTTGTATCGGATGCAAGAGGTAAAAGCTATGGTGTGGAATTATTAGGAAGATGGGTAGTCGCTCGTAAAGTAAATGTTTTATCTTCATTTACTTTATTCAAAAGTCAATTTGCAAAAAAAGAAGGTAAGTATCTTCCTTCGGCCTGGGATAATGGATATATATTTAATCTTACAGGAACCTATTACTTTAATTCAAATTGGAGTCTAGGAGCAAAGATAAAGTCGATAGGTGGAGCACCTTTTACTCCTTACGATCAAGACAAATCCTCGCTGGTCTTGGCTTGGAATGCTTCGGGAAAACCTTATCTCGACTATACTCAATACAATACGTTGCGTAACCCTTCATATACTCAGCTAGACTTGAGAGTAGATAAAACTTTTTATCTGAAGAAGTATATGCTTGGCCTTTACCTCGATTTACAGAATGTAACACGAAGTTCGTTCAGAAGACAAGATGTAATTGTAAGTACGGGAAATATCATAAATCCACAAGCACCGATAGAAGAACAACGTTACGAGATGAAAAACTTGAAACGTTCGAGTGCATCTATAATCCCTACCATTGGAGTGACATTTGAATTCTAAAAATTAGTAAGATTAATTCATTTTAAAAGATTTATATTTGTAATATAAAATAGCCTTCACTTAGCATTGATATGTATTGTGCAACATTCTCTCATATTTTAGATTATCTATTTTACATATATAAAGATAAATGTTTTATAAAAAATTTATTCCTATAAAGGCTTTACAAGATTACATCCAATATTTTTGGATATTGGAGGACTTTACGAATAATTCTAGTGATAAATGTTTTAAGATTATCCCGGATGGAATACCGGCATTAATATTTCAACAAGAACCAAACTTGTTTTTTGATAGAAAGGGACAAGCGTTGCCTCAATTGTATTTATATGGGCAATATTCTAAATATACGGAGCATACAGTTAGTGGATACTTTAGCGTTATTGGCGTATATTTGCAACCAACGGCTTTAAAAACAATTTTTGGATTAGATGCTTTTGAGTTAAATCATCAAAATATTTCACTTGAAGACATTGTGAGGGATGCTATTCTTGAGCAACTTGTTAACGCAATTTCTTTAGAAGAAAAAATAAGCCTAATCTCTTCTTTCTTCCTTAAGCAAATAGAAAGAGTCAAAAATAATCATAAAAAGTTGGTGCATGCTTCGACATTATTACAAAATGGAAAAACTCTTAAAGAAATCCAATTAGAAATGAATTTGTCGGAGCGAACATTAGAAAGAATTATAAAACAGTCTGTTGGATTATCACCAAAGATATTTTCACGGATTATGCGTTTTCAAGAGGGATTGAATTCTTTGCGTCAGACAAATTTTGAAAATTTTACAGAACTTGCTTATCAATATGATTATTTTGATCAATCGCACTATAACAGAGAATTTAAAGAATTTACAGGAACTAATCCTAGAAATTTCATACTAAATTCAAAAGAGTATTTAGCTAACTTTCCTCAATGGCTTATCTAGCATTTGCTAGCGATGTATTCTTTCTACAATTCAATTTACGAGAACTATTGTATTTCTTTTTCTGAGAGTTGTCGGTTTTATCCAATTTCAAATAATACACTACCTATACTTTTGCATTACAAAAGAAATACCGCTTTGGTATTTGGATTGTTTATTTAAAGAAAAATTGAAATGAATAGTGATAAAATCAAAAGAGTCGTCAGATTAAATCCTGAAAATATTTCAAAGCCTGTCGGAAAATATTCACATGTGACTATAATTCCTAAAAATTCAACTCTATACACTTTCTCCGGACAGATTGGAACTGATAATTATGGAGTTATTCCTGATAGTATGAATGAACAGGTATACAATACTTTTAGGAATATTGAACAAATTCTGGAAAGTCAGAATTTAACTTCCGACGATGTTATAAAAGTCAATATCTGGGCTACAGAAGATATTGATTGGGATTTTTTGGACGCAAGATGGGATAATCTATTTGGTACAATATACCCATCTATGACTATTGCTTATGTGAAGGCATTGGGTTTACAAGAGCTTAAAATTGAAGTTGAAATTTGGGCTTCAAAATAAAAAATATTAATACCTTTGCACTCAGATTTCGGTATTGTAATTTCAAAATCATGAAGTTGTAATAAAAGGGAACCCGGTGTGAATCCGGGGCTGTACCTGCAGCTGTAATTTCTCATAAAATCGGTTGAAAATTCCATGCCACTGTTTCGAAAGAAATGGGAAGGCTTTTAACCGGAGGATAGCCAGAAGACCTGCCAGATCTGACAAATAAACACCAAGCTTCCAGGGATAGGAGTGGTTGTGCAATACATCTTGTATTCATTGCTATTTTATTAATTTTCAGGAAACTCGTTGTTTTATTTTATTAGTTTTTTACAATAATAAAATAAGATATGAGGCATTACATGTTTTTGAAGGCAGTATTGGTATGCTGCGGAATATACCAACATACAAAATCCGTATCTCTAAACATATTTATTGTAACTACAGGTATTCAGTTACTTACCTTTTGTTGAATTAAGCAGATTGTAACTATAATAATTAAAAATAAATATGTCTGATTTCGTTACATTTGTATCTCTTGGGCCAGGTGATGTCGAACTTATAAGCCTAAAAGCCTTAAAAGCTTTGCAACAAGCAGATATTATTCTCTGCCCCTCGACTGTTTCACCAGTCGGAAATATGTTATCCCGTAGCCGTGATATTTTATTGGAACTGAATATTAATGATTCCGTTATTTCTCTTTTTGATGTACCTATGAGTAAAGATCGATCGCATGCTATACTCTGCTATAAGGAAGTTGCTGAGCTTATAGAAAAGCATTATGAGAAAAGATTAAAAATAGTTGTAGTAGCAGAAGGAGATGCAGGATTTTACTCTTCAACTCATTATATATCAGATAATCTTATATCAAAAAATATTCCGACAGAACGTATTGCCGGCATTCCGGCGTTTATTGCCTGTGCAGCCCTTGCCAATATCCATATAGCCAAACAAGAAGAAGAATTGCATATCATTCCCGGGATAATATCATCCAATGATTTAAAGAAAAGAATAGAAGCTGGAAACTCCATCGTGATAATGAAACCTTCTCAATCGGAACAGGCTATTAAGCAGGCTATGTCTTCAATAAATAAAGTGGGAATACATTATTTTGAGAATGTAGGAATTAAAGAAAAAGAATTCTATACGCAGGATATACATAAAATAATAGATCGCAAATTTCCTTATTTCTCACTATTAATAATTACAAAAGAATAATCTGGATGAAAAAACTACTTTTTATCTTATTTACTCTGGTTATTACATTTTCGGGCTGTAATCAAAATAAGAATGCAAAAACTATCGGAGATCGAAACTCTGCAGATTCTATGAATATTAAATATGCCAAAGGTTTCAAAGTGATTAGTTCCGCAAACTATAAATTAGTTGATATAACCGATCCATCCGGGGAGAGCGATATGCATTACAAATACGCTCTGGTCAATAGAGGGAGCAACAAAGAGGGCATACCTGCTGATTATCAGACTATAGAAATACCTGTCTGCAGTGTAATTTGCATGACCACACTGCAACTATCAAACTTTATTAAGCTCAATGCTTTGAATAAGGTTGTGGGGATAACCAGCACTCGCTTTCTTTTTAATGAACAGATGAATAGACAGCTCAAAGAAGACAAGACCAGAAAAATTGGTATAGAAGGTGAATTTGACAATGAGGTTATTCTCGCTCTAAATCCGGATATTATACTTGTTTCACCATTCAAAAAAGGAGGATACGATGCGATTCGAAACCTGAATATACCATTAATTAGTTTTTTAGGATATAAAGAAAGTTCTCCTTTGGGACAGGCAGAATGGATTAAGTTCACTGCTATGCTATTAGGAATAGAAGAACAAGCCAATAAACAGTTTGACGATATAGAAAACAAGTATAATAAATTAAAAGTATTGTCTGCTTCTATTTCAGAACGTCCCACAGTGTTGAGCGGTGAATTACATTCGGGTAACTGGTATGTAGTTGGAGGAAACAGCTATCTGGCACAACTATTCAGAGATGCAGGAGCCGATTATTTTATGAAAAATGATAACGAATCCGGAGGTTTTTATGTCGATTTCGAAACTGTTTATTCACAGGGGGCAAATACTGATTACTGGCGGATGGTGAATAGCCACGATGGAACATTCACTTACGATGCTTTGAAACAAAGTGATGCTCGATATGCAGATTTTAAAGCTTTTAAGGATAAAAAGCTTATATATTGTAATCTGCGAGAGAAACCTTTCTATGAAAATACTCCTGTTGAGCCCGAAGTAGTTTTAGCCGATTTGATAAAAATATTTCATCCGTCATTGTTACCCGAATATGTTCCTGTTTATTACGAATTACTTAAATAAATGAAACGTCCCCTGATAGTTTTTGCACTGATTTCTACCTCTATACTCGTTTTCTTCATTCTGAATCTGGTATTGGGCACAATTTCCATACCGGTGGGTTCCGTTTGGAATATTCTATTCGGAATAAAGGAAGAGTCTATAATCTGGGAGAATATTATCTGGAAATCTCGTTTTCCTCAAACTATTACAGCCTTAGTGGCTGGCGCCGGACTATCTATTAGTGGATTACAGATGCAGACTCTATTTCGAAATCCATTAGCCGGACCTTCCGAACTTGGAATTAGCTCAGGTGCAAGTCTGGGGGTAGCTTTTATTATCCTACTTTCAGGTAGTGTTGGAGGAACAGCACTGATCAAGATGGGATTGTTTGGCGAGATAGCAATATCTATAGCGGCAGTAGCAGGTGCTTTGGCTATAATGATTATCATTATAACTATTTCTCGGTTTGTAAGAGGAAACGTTATCCTGCTTATTATCGGCGTTATGATAGGGTATATTGCAACAGCTATCATTGGTGTACTGAAATTCTTTAGTAACGATGAAGATGTAAGAGCTTATGTAATCTGGGGTTTGGGTAGTTTTTCTAAAGTTTCAGGTAATCAAGTGTATACTTTTGTAGGCATCATGATCGTATTAATACCCCTTTCATTCCTGTTGATAAAAACTCTTAATCTGATGCTTTTAGGTGATGGTTATGCACGTAACCTTGGATTGAATGTAAAACAAGCTCGGCTCTATGTTATTGTTTGTTCGTGCATCATTACTGCTATTGTAACAGCTTACTGCGGGCCTATCGTTTTTTTGGGGCTGGCTGTACCTCACTTGTGCAGAACTATTTTTGTTTCGTCTGACCATCGGATACTGATGCCTGCTGTAACTCTTACTGGTGCTTCTCTGGCTCTGTTTTGTAATTTGGTGGCCCGTATGCCGGGATTCGAAGGCGCATTACCAATCAATTCTGTAACAGCATTGATTGGCGCACCTATCGTTATTTCCGTCTTATTCGGTAAACGCAAAAATGAAGTCGGTTAGAGTTATGCATAAGAAAGAAAAGACAATAGAGCTAAAAGAGCTTGCTATAGGTTATTCATCACAAAAGAATATAAAGGTGATAGCTGAACATATCACTTCTGATATATACAGCGGAGAACTTACCTGTTTATTGGGTGCAAATGGTATTGGCAAATCTACTTTATTAAGGACATTAACCGCCTTTCAGCCGAAATTGTCTGGAGATATCGTTATTCATGGAAAAAAAATAGAGAAGTATCCAGAAAAAGAGCTAGCTACGTTAATTGGAGTCGTATTGACTGAAAAGTTCGAAATAAAGAATATGACATCCTATCAACTAATTGGCTTAGGGCGAAGTCCATATACCGGATTTTGGGGAAAGTTAGCACTAGAAGATAAAGAGAAAATAGAAGAGGCCATTTCACTCGTAAAAATAGAAAATCTATCTGAGCGAATGGTTGACTCACTAAGTGATGGAGAACGTCAAAAGGTAATGATTGCCAAAGCTCTGGCACAGGAGACGCCGATTATTCTTCTGGATGAACCTACTGCATTTCTGGATTTTCCAAGCAAAGTAGAACTGATGCAATTATTACATCAGTTATCTCGCAAAACAAATAAGACAATCTTCTTATCTACCCATGACCTTGATTTAGCTTTGCAAATAGCAGACAAAATATGGTTGATGGATAGTGAACACGGGATTCAGATAGGTACTCCCGAAGACTTATCTTTAGATGGAAATCTGAGCAACTTCTTTGCTCGAAAAGGCATTGTCTTTGACCAATATACAGGTTTGTTTAGAGTCGAGAATGATTTTAACAAGCAAATAAAAGTTATAGGACATGGACAAATATATGCTATGATCCGTAAAGCCTTTTTACGAAATGGGATTTTAGCTTCACGCGATATTGAATCTGATTTCTCTGTCGAAATTAAGGAGAACCGCATTTTACTGTACAAGCCGGATCAATCGCCTATAGGTATTACAAGTATAGAAGAACTCTTAAACCATATCATGATATGATACTTATATTCGGAGGAACCACAGAAGGCCGTAAAGTTGTTGTCGTTTGTGAAAATGCAGCCAAGCATTTCTATTATTCAACTAAAACCAAACCACAGAAAATAGAAACGGCACATGGCACTCATATTACCGGAGGTTTAGATGAGAAAGGTATAATAGATTTTTGCAAAGAGAAAGGTATAAAGCTAATTGTAGATGCAGCACATCCTTTTGCAAAAGTATTGCATCAGAATATAGCACAAGCTTCTCGTGAATTAAATATCCCGGTTGTCAGATATGAACGCAACTATCCCAAACAGGAAAAAGATTTGCTTTGGTTTGGGTCTTATAGTGAAGCTATTGAATACTTAGAAAAAAATAATATAGATAATTTGCTGGCTCTAACCGGAGTAAATACTGTTGCTAAACTAAAACCATACTGGCAGCAGCATTATTGCTTGTTCAGAATATTAGATAGAGACGAATCACGCTCTATCATACAACAAGAGAATTTCCCAATAGAACAGGTTTTATATTATCAACAAGGTGAAGATGAAACCTTACTCTTTGAGAAGTTTAAACCTCAGGCAATCATAACAAAAGAGAGCGGCGAATCCGGTGGCTTCAATGAGAAGGTTATAGGAGCCCGGAAGCTGAATATTCCCGTTCTTGTCGTGAAACGTCCGACTTTATCTCCTGATTTTATTTCTGTATATGGTGAGAATGGATTAAGAAAGCAGATCGAAAAGCTTCTGCCTGAATTTTTTGATCTTAAAACGGGATATACTACCGGCACGTATGCTACGGCTGCAACTAAAGCCGCTTTATCGGCATTATTGACTAGGGAAAATCAAACCGAAATCAGCATAACTCTTCCAAATGGAGAATGGATAAAGCTTCCCATTCATTCGACTATATTAGAAGGCAAGCTTGCGAGTTGCTCTGTGATAAAGGATGCCGGAGATGACCCGGATGTAACTAACGGACACGAGATAGTATCTACTGTACGATTAACTCATGAACACAAAGGAGTTCGCTTTCTGCAAGGAAAAGGAGTTGGAGTAGTTACTTTACCCGGTTTAGGTCTTGAAATAGGAGGGCCTGCTATTAATAAGACTCCCCGAATGATGATGAAGCGCGAGCTCTTCAAAGTTATGCGTCATTATCAGGATAAATTGCCGGAACAAAATTTAAAGACAGGAATAGACGTCTCTATATCTGTACCGAAAGGTGAAGAAATTGCATTAAAGACTTTTAATCCGAAACTCGGAATAACGGGAGGTATATCCATTATCGGAACATCGGGTATTGTAAAACCCTTTTCTTCGGAAGCATTTATAGCCTCAATCCGTCGCGAAATGCAGGTTGCCAAAGCATTAGGATGTAAGAATGTGGTTGTCAATTCGGGTGCTAAAAGTGAACGATTTGTGAAACAACAATATCCCAATTTGCCTCCACAGGCTTTTATTCATTATGGTAACTTTATAGGTGAAACTATTATTGCAGCTTCAGAATTAGGCTTTGAGCGCCTTACAATGGGAATAATGATAGGTAAAGCCGTGAAATTAGCTGAAGGTTCATTAGATACCCATAGTAAAAAGGTGATTATGAATAAGGAGTTTATTTCGACATTAGCGAAAGAAGCCCGTTGTTCAGAGACTACAATAGACGCTATACAACAAATAACCATGGCACGACAGTTATGGGATGTTATTCCCGAAACAGAAGCTACATTCTTTTCACTGATAGTAAGAAGATGCCATCAGGTATGTATTCCTTTATTTCCCAATGGCACATTAGATATCTTATTAATTGATGAGTTCGGTAATATCAGGCAATGAGCTTTATCTAAGACCGAAACAAGTGTTTGAACTGATGTGAATAAAGTTTAGACAATCCCTGGCGATTTCCGATAGCTTCTCCTACAACTATCATTGTTGTCAAGGTTAGTTCATTTTCTTTGACAATTTTAGCTAAGTCTTTTAATTCTCCACGGTATATTTTTTCGTCTTTCCATGTCAGCTTATAACAAGCCGCAACAGGGGTCTCTGGTGGATAATGTTCCATAAGCTCTTGCTGAACCTGATCTACAACTGATGCACTCAAGAAAATACACATTGTACTTTGTGAACGTGCCAACAAATGTAACTTTTCTTTTTCCGGCATAGAAGTTCGTCCTTCTCCTCTTGTCAGAATGATTGTCTGTACTTTTTCCGGGATAGTAAATTGAGATTCTAAGGCAGCGGCAGCAGCTAGAAAAGAAGATATGCCTGGTGTAATATGGTAGGACATATTATACTTATCGAAGAAAGCCATTTGCTCTTGAATAGCACCATAGATACACGGATCTCCCGTATGTAAACGGACAACGAGTTTACCTTTATCATAGAACTCTTTCATTATCTCAAACTGCTCTTCTAAATCCATAGAAGCAGAACTCCGCACTGTCGCTCCCTGCTTAGCACAATAAGTCAGTTCTACAGGTACAAGGCTTCCCGCATATAAAATCAAGTCGGCTGCTTCCAAGAAATGACGTCCTTTTACTGAAATTAAATCAGGATCACCCGGACCTGCTCCAACAATTTCAATATGTCCCTGACGAATAGCCTTTCTATCTATTGCTATAGCAAATGTGAAGTCATTTCCATCGCTTAGTTTTCCCTTTTGTTTTTCTAATATAAGAGAGCCTCCGCCTGCACTTTTTATAGCCGAAGATTCAGCTACACCTGCCACTGTTGTTACTTCTTCAACCTTTTTGGAAGGATTAGCAACTTCAATATCTCTCAATTCATTCGCTGTGTAAATATTTACAGGAATATTTTTAAAATGAGATTGAAGTACTTTCAGCAAAGGTTCATCTTTCTTTATATCTATCGATGAAATATCTTTAATAGAAGCTATAGTTATATTGTTTTTATTTAAGGCTTCAGCTATATATTCACTGATACCGATAGGATTACATTCCTTACGGCAACCTACACCGAGGTGTAAAACTTTCGGATGATAATAAATTGTCTGAATATCTGTTTGCGAGTAGAGATAAGGTGTAACGGCGATTAGAAGCTGAAATTCAGATAGATTAATATCCTTATAGTTGTAATATAACTTTACATGTTCAGGGACTGTGCGTTCAAGATATTGAGTTCCTTCATCATTTATATCCAGTAGAAGAGCTGTCGTTTTTTTATTGACAAAAGTAGTCAATGGCTTATTGAAATCAGCGGTATTTGATGCAGTTGTCCATCCATATTTTTTGCCAAGGGTATCTAATGCCCACAAGTTGGTATTATCGCTCTGAGTAGTAATAATAGCCTCAGCCCCCAATATATGAGCAATACGTTGAGTCAAGTCATTTGCTCCTCCTACATGACCTGAAAGAACAGAGATAACATATTTTCCAGTACTATCTATATTTACAATGGCAGGGTCGGTATGCTTATCTTTTATATATGGAGCAATACTCCGCACACAGATTCCCATTGCTCCGATAAAAAGAATTGATTCTACTTTATAAAAAACATCACTTATACAACTACTTATAGATGATATCTGAATTGTTCCTTCAATGTCGGCTTTGGTGAATATTACAGTTTTTTCTAGTTCGCTTTGAATAGTTCTAGCTATTTGCAAACTACTTTCTGATGTTAATATTATAGCATTCTTCATTTTGATATTTTTTTAGCTTTCATTACTTCTATCGTATTAAAGTCGTCAACCTTGATGGCAATACATTGTTCCAATTGCAGATTGTTATTTTCTATAGCTTGAAGAAACATCTCTTTACTATCTACCGATACGGAATTAAAAACAATCACTCCTTCAGGATTGAGAACAGTAGATACCCCTCTCATTATCTCGTTCATCTTACCTCCATGCCCTCCTATAAATACCGCATCGGGTGTTAGCAGAGCTGTAATATCTATATCCGTAAAGTCTCCTATAAAAGATTGAATACCAGGAGTACCAAATTTGTAGGAGTTACTTTCTATCAACTCTTTGCCTTCCTCCCTCTTCTCAAAAGCTAATACTTTAAGGTGTGGAAACTGTATCTTTGCTTCGATAGAGACAGAACCTGTACAAAATCCGATATCCCAAAAAACAGATTTATCTCTCAAGTCCAACAGACTAAGAGAAAACAACCGTATAGGCATTTTAGTTATCATTTTTGCACGTCCATCCAAAAGATAGAAATCATTTTCAGGAATACCCAAAGGACGGTAACGGCTGGTTGTCTTTTGTAGAATAAGATTGTTAGGAAATGAAAATTTTTTATCTAAAATATCTTTTAGTTCCGATGTTGTAACCTTCTCTTTTTCTTTATTTCCCAACAATTCCCCAATACTTACCTTATAATTATTATATCCATAGTCAAGCATTCGTTGAATAATCGCAGATGGAGTATGATCTTTATTATCTGTCAGTACACCGATCTTATCGTATCCCAGAATTAGGGCTTCATCGAATTTATCCCATATTCGACCTGTTAGTGAGACAATATGCATATACTGATAAGGTATCAGTAAACGGTGTGCCAACAATTGCAAGGAATTGAAAAACGGATGAAGAACAATTTCTGCATCCGGCATCTCTCGTTGAATTGTATTTGCAAAGCCAAAAAACAGAGGATCACCTGAAGCGAAAACTACAATTTCTTTATACTTACTGTATTGTTCAAAAACAGTAGATAAAGGTATTGTTATATTTATCCAGGATGAGTCTTCGGGCAAAAGAGACTTAACAATCTCATAATGTCTTACCCCTCCTGAAAAAACAGAATGGTTATTAATAATGTCCAGTATATCAGGATTGAAATATTGGCTTTGATTATCATCTATACCTATTACATAGAATTTCATAACTATCTCTTTATACGTCTCTTCCCGGTTTTAATTGTTCCGCATCATCAAAAGTGAGAATGGCGTTTACTAATGTTGCAGCCAGATTACTTCCTCCTTTACGCCCTTCAATTATTAGCTTGGGCACATCGGTAAAAGACTTGACCATATGCTTTGATTCACATACATTGACGAAGCCAACGGGAGCAGCTATTATTCCCGCAGGCTTTGCCTTATCTTTTCGTATTAGTTCGCATAGTTCCATCAGTGCAGTCGGTGCATTTCCGAATACAAAGAGAGCATTGGGATACTCTTCCACAGCCAAACGAATACCTGCTTGTGTACGAGTTATACCTTTCAGCTTAGCCAATTCAGCCACTCGTTCGTCATGCAGATAACATTTTACATCTATACTCAATCGCTCCAAAGCCCCTTTGCGAATCCCCGAGGCAACCATCGTAACATCAGTAATAATAGTCTTTACGTTACCATTTACAAATTCAGAATGAAGCTTTTCAACCGCTCTTGCATCGGTATATAGGATATTTTCCATATCAAAATCAGCTGTCGTATGAATAGCATGAAGTAAAGCCCATTTCTTATCTAATGAGATGTTCTTATTCTTCAATTCACTTTCGATAGTACGGAAACTGCGTATCATTATATCCTGTCCGATGCCTACATCTTCGTTCTTTTCTTCTCTGTAATATCCACGGGGTGTTACAATATGATTTTCACCGAAAATATAAGACTGAGAATTACCGATAATGACAATGGTAAACATATCTATTTCTTGCGAATCAAACTCACCCAGAGTTGTCACTTTAATTTGCTGTTCGTCACGTCCGGCCTGACGGATATAGCCAATTGGTGTTTCGAGCGAACGCTCCTTTCTGAATAATTCTATCAGGCGGTTTATCTGCCAGTAGCGTCCATTACTCTTAGGATTATAGATTGCTGTAACAAAGTCAGCAGAAGCTGCGGCTATAATTCTTTTTTCTATCCTATCCCAGGGCGTCATTAGGTCGGATAGTGAAATGATGCAGAAATCGTGTCCTATAGGAGCTCCTAATAAGGCGGCGGCTTTTTGGAAAGCACTAATACCCGGCAAGACTTCAATCTCTATCGAGCTTTGTTTCTCTTTCTTCATCTCATAAACAAGCGGAGCCATTCCGTAAATGCCTGCATCTCCCGAACTGATTACACAGACCGTTTTGCCTTGCTCTGCATATAGGAAAGCTTCTTTAGCCCGTTCCTTTTCTTTTTTCATACCTGTATCGATACAGAGGCTATCGGGCTTAATAATATCTTCTATAAACTGAAAATAGTATTTATAACCGACAATCACATCCGATATACGAATGGTATCCAATACAGCCGGAGTTATATCTTCCTTCGATCCCGGACCGATCCCTGCAACTATTATTTTTCCTGTCGACATATTAAAATTATTTATCTTCTTTTTCTTTGATACAAAGAGATTTCTTCAACTTCCTTACTTTTCTTATAATATATTTTATTCCCAGCCATACCCCCGTAATAGAAACGAATGTACCGCCTATCAATGTTATCCACATTGTAATATTCCACAGAATAGGATGTTTTGCAAAGAATCCAGTTTTGTAACTATGCAATGCTTGATAAGTCCATTTGTGAACCTTACTGTTGGTATTAAAATATCTAACATTCCCATTTTTAGGATTAATATAATAAATACTGTTGTCAGCATCAGCCACCTCTACTTTATATACAGGTAATGGCAGATGGTCTGTTAAGCCAACGTAATAGTTATCATATTTGCTCATTAATGATATTTTCATCGGCTCACTGTGCGTCTGAACTATATAACCTTTTATATCTACTTCTTTAAGATTTAAAAGTTTAAGACTATCTTCCGAAGCATCTATTGTTAACAGTTTCTTTCCTACGATAACCTTGTATAATGGTTTTTGTCCGAAATACGCCCATTCTACACTCTTTATCTCTCCCGAATAAGCCTCTACAACTTTTTGAACATTCAGTTTGTAGTCCTGAAGAATAACAGGGTGGGGTAGAAGCATATTTTCCTCAATAGATGGACTGTGTACTTTCGCAATCCAATCAGGAACATCGTTTAAAGACATCATTCCACTGAAAGTAAACGTGAAAACAAATATCCCGAAAACAAAGCCCATGATATGATGCCATTTATATGTAAATTTTCGATATGGGCTTCCCCATTTCTTTTTTTTACGATACTGTATGATGTACGAACGTATACCTATAATAATACCTGCAATGCATACCAAACAGCCTATGCCGGATAAACAAGTTATAACATTAGTCCAGAGTTTTGTATTTTGCCTTAATGAAGTAAAGTATACCCAATGCGGGATTGCACCCAGCCATGACCAGAAACGATTATCTTTATTCGTAAATTGCAATGCGTCTCCTGTTTGCGAAGAGATATAAAGTTGATGTTTATCCTGATCTCCAAAATAGAACTTATAAATAGGAAAATCTTTCTTTAGATAGCTAAAAGGAATCCATTGTTCAAGTTCCCTAAGAGTATCTACTTTTACAATATCTGCATTACACCATTTTTTAGCATACTCTTCTATCTGAGGAAAAGATGGTGTTATTTTTATCTTATTCGATACTGCTGCACTATCCGCAGATATTTGGGCAGTGCCTTCTTTCGATATGCTTTCAAAAAAAGCTTTTCCGGCATACGATCTTAGCGAGAGTTTAGAGAATGTTGTTCCTTCAAGTAAACATTTTACAACTGAATCTGGAGATAGAATATTCGGGGGTAGGATATCCATATGTGCATATCTATCGATATTGGATACACGAGGAAATGTATGATAAATCATGACAAATCCGGACAGGAACCAAACAACAAACAGAATACTGAGAATAGTTCCCAGTATTCTGTGTATAGAGTATAATATTCTTTTCAACATAATTATCTAAGGCTATATGCCAATGATAGCATAAAATTACGAGGCATGCCCGGAACACGTTGTGTACCATAGACAGCCTGATTACTATACTTCTTATCAAATACATTATTTACATTTCCCGAAAGTCTTATACCGTTTTTTAAAGAATAAGAAATACCCATATCTGTCAGCCAGTACGATGAAAAAGACATACTTTTAGCATAATTCGTATATACTTTATCCATAAAAGATACGCTCAGGTTGTATGACAAACCTCTGAAAATTCCTTTCGGAACAACAATATTTCCGTATGCATAAAATGTATTATGAGGAACCAATGTTATATTCTGGGTATCGATGCTTACATACTTGTTGGGTTGTATATCAAGAGTTTTTGTATCTGTATAAGAATATCCCAAATTGAAAGAGGAAAAATGAGTTGGCATAATAGCCACTTCAATATCGAATCCCTTGGAATCTTCACTTCCTACCTGTCCAATGATTGACTTCATTATAGGATTTCCATTTGCATCTGAGCCGACACTTAACCGCCCGAAACTTCTAACAATATCATTCTTTCGAATGTAGAAAACACTAGCTGATGCCTGTAAAATGCTTTTATAAGTATATCGGGTACCTGCTTCAAACTGATAACCTTTTTCCGGATCGAAGATCCCTTTTCCGCTTTCAATATCTATTTCACTACCATTTTTGTTCAGATAAATTGTATTTGCAGCAGGGAATGTACGAGAAGGACGAAAATACGATGCTGCCGATGTGTAAATAGAAAGCTCTGATATAGGTAGAAATACCATTCCGGTACGGTATGTAAATGCAGAATTGGTCGCAATACTATATGGAGTTTGCTCTGATTTGTGATATTCACGTATGCCATCATAAGTATTTGCCCCTGTACGCATATATTTGTACATATCATATCTTGCAGCCAGCAATAATTTGAATTTTTCGTGGAACTCTATTAAATCCTGGAAATAGATTCCATGTGTATAATCTTTTGTTATAATTGCTTTACTAAACTTTGATTTCATGTATCCCATGCTCTGAGGGTTATTTACAGCTATAACAGAATATATTCCAGGGCCATAAATATCATATTCACTATTGAATTTATCGTTTTCGGGAGCATTATTATATCCTGTATATGAATTGCGAAACATTTGAGAAAATGAATAGCCTCCTATGAAATTGTGTTTGATATTCCCTGTATAAAAATCGCCGGATAATTCTAGTTGATTACCTAAAGTTTTAGCTATATGAGAAAAACGCAAAGGATATGTAAGCTGAACAGAGTCGAGATTTATATACATCTTGTAAGTCCCCTTATCTATATAATGTTTATATACAGGATCCATACTATACAAATAGCTGAGTTCTTCTGTACCAAGATAATTTATGTCGTCATATTTATATGATAAATAATTTGTTAGTTTCATAGACTTGCTAAATTTTTTCTCATACTTTCCAGATATATCCCATCCATTGTTTTTAAGAAAATCAGATTCATTATTATATCTCTTCTTTTCATTTAATCCCGGGATTTCTTGCCCTGCCTTCAAGTAAAGGCTGCCGTCTGCGTTATATACATCGGCCATCATTACCGGAGGAAGCCCAGTTTCAGTACCATACCCGTCACGATGAAAACTACCTCTTACATCAATTTTGCTTGTCGCATCGATATCTGCACCAAGAGCTAAATATCCGGAAAGCCGCTTGTTACCTGTAGCACGCCATCCATCCTGATCGCTATAATTAAAATTTGCACGGTAATTCAGCGGACCGGCAAGGTTACCTCCGAAATCCATATTTGCCTGCTTGTTGTTCCAACTGCCATACGACATTTTCATATTAACTACAGTTTGGGGCGTAGGAGATTTCCTTACAATATTCAATACTCCTCCCAATACGGAGTGGCCATACAATACAGAAGCAGGCCCTTTCAAAAGTTCCATAGATTCTACATTGGTAAGATCAGAAAAAGGATACGAATTTATCATAGTACGCTCATCTCTTACTCCGTCAATCATAATGGGCGTATAAGTCATACCACGTACATAGAGCGTCTGAAAGGCTCCATAGCTGGTATTCATTCTTACACCGGGTAAAAATTTCACAGCATCTTCAATATTTGAGATTCCTCTTATTTCGAGATCTTTGTAAGAAACTGTACTTACTGACATTGGTAGATATTGTAAAGGAACGTTCAGTTTTCCTATCTCTACTTTCTTTTTGGATGCTCCTAGTACCTCAACTTCCTTGATAGAATATACAGTATCGGTCATACTTTTGTTCTGAGCAAAAGTATTTACGGAAACCATTATGATAATTATTATATAAAGTATACGTTTCATAAATATTAGTAAAAAATATTAGCTTTTTAAGTGTTCTATAGATAAACCGTTAATATTCAAGTGTTATCTTTTCTCCCGTTTTTTCATATATGGATTTTTTCTCCATTATATCCATTTTACGATGAGTAGTTATAAATTGTAGATGAGATAAATATATTTCCCTGATTTTAGGGTTTTCTCCTAGCCCCTGAAGGTTTTCGGTTACAGATAAACCTTCTTTTTTGAGATTTTCGACCCAATCTCCGGCAATATCATTCTTTGCATGTTCTCCGGCTACAAACATAAATGGCATAAGAACAACCTCTTTCAAGCCCGAAGCCTTTAATTGTGCTAAAACATCATTAAATTCAGGATAGCCTTCTACAGTTCCAACAAAGCAGTTTGTATGTCCCTTGGCTTTAAGCATATAATCGAGCATCGCATATTGGGCTGTAGTAGCATCATAAGTTCCATGTCCGACCCATATATATGCCACATCTTTTTTATTATCTGCGGTTAAGACCTTTATAACATCTTCGTAGTCTTGTGGAGAATAAAGCAATGGCGTACCTATACGTACATCCTTAAACAGTCCGCTCACTTCTTCTACATTCTTGTACAAAGATTCCATTTCCACTCCATCGATAACAGTGGAAGACTGTATTAATATATGTGTGTATCCATCAGTATGAAGTTGTTTTAAAGCTTCTAATGGATTCACTTTATAGATACCACGTTCCGAAAGCCTTTTGATAACAATACGTGAAGAGTATGCTTCTCTTACTTCAATAGAAGGGAAAACTTGTTTCACCTGATTATTTAATGCTTCTATTGTCAGTTCGCGAGTATCGTCATGAGTAGTACCAAAGTGAACTATCAGAATAGCAGCTTTATCGCCTGCCTGCATACTTTTAAAAATATCAGAATACTCGTAACTACCTCCACTATGTGCACATGTTGCAACAGTGGTAAATAGTAGCATAATATATAGTAAAATCCTTTTCATAATATCTATTCATCTAGTGATTTGAAATAGCTTAATTTATTATCTGTGAATAAATTCGGATGAAATATTTTTGCCATGTCTTTCAATATAGAATCGGGATGGATCGGCAAATCCTCAAAATAATGGACTTTGCCGGTATTACATCCCCATATCTGTTTTTTATTAAAAGCACCAAACTGGGCATATATTTTATCTTCTTGTTTCAGCCTGTTATATGTGAAATCTTCTTCTCGATTGTACTTCAACAGCCAGATATCAGCCAATCCTGCTTTGTCGAGTACCATTTCGGCAGACAAGCGTGTCGATCCGGTTGAATTATCATCATTCCAAACATATTCGCCTCCAGCATCACGTATCAGATTTGCCAGATAACTTTTTCCTCCAGCAATCCGCCATGTTTTACCAAATTTCAGGTCGTTGAATACTGTTGGTTTATTAGATGCATTCTTTACCCTATCTTTTATTTCATTGTATCTGCGTTCTGTTTCTTGGAAAAGCGAGTCAGCTAGCGCTTCTTTTCCGTAAAACAATGCATGGTAGCGTATCCATTCGGCACGACCGAGAGCAGTATCTTCCATATAGTCAGTAGTAGCAATGATAGGAATTCTTAACTTATCCAAATAGCCCATGCCGGTTTCCATCGCTGATACAATAAGTGCAGATGGCATCAGATTGATTAATTGTTCAACATCCGGTTTATGCATACTTCCCAAATCGATAATCTTTCCGGCTTTCAATCGTTCTTGGATATAAGGCAGGTCTATATATTTGGCCTGACAGACCCCTGTTATACGATGCTGCTCATCTATTTCTTTCAACATACTACATTGAATCGTAGAAAAAGCGATCACAGTTTGCAATGGTACTTTTACTATAGTTCCTTCAGGCAGGTTCTTCGGAATTTCTTTATCACGATCAATTAATATATATCGATAGAGAGTACGCACTGTATCCCATGGGTCACGTACGGTTACCAATTTGTAATCTTCATATTGTTCTACATTGAATCCACGAGCATGTCTTAGCTGATATTTTTCAATATTTTCATTCTCCTTATTCCCGATCGAAGAACAGGAATAAAGAGTTGAGCAGAAAACAAAGAAGTATAATAAGTTTGAAGATTTCATAAACAGTCTTACTTACTAAACTTAATTTTCAGGCTGGCATAAAATGTACGTCCGGGTGATAAAGTCGCATAATTGCGGTTGAAAGGTTTATCATCTACAAAGTCAAAGATATTTTCAATACCTAAACCCGGTTCAAATACAAGACCATTTATACTCTTGAATGTATGACGTGTAGCAAAGTTCCATAATTGATAAGCACGTGCATCATCACCATCATCATAATATCTACGGCTTTGCAGGCGTCCGTTTAGATTAAAATTTGACTTGAATAACCCGAAATCTTTAAACCAATTCAGGTTAACATTTCCTGTATGACGGCTGATACGTTGAAGACGCTTTCCTGTATCGAGGTCTTTGGCATTCACATAACTATACCCTCCTCCTAAAGTAAGGTTATAACCAAGGTATGAATTAAAAGTAAAGTCTACGCCTTGAATACGAGATCTTCCGATATTATGATACGATGATTTCTTATTATATCCTTCAGCTATTTCTTCGGGTGTTAATTCGATTTCATATGTATCGATCTTATTTTTCAGATTGTTAATATAGCCTGTAACAGTCAATGAAAGGAAATCTTTTATATATTCAGCATTGACAGAGTAATAGTTTGAACTTTCAGGCTTCAGATCTTTATTCCCTACACTTAAAGTGGTTTTACCTTTGCTCGTAACTTCAGTTTTCATGAATAGCTGCTTCAATTCAGGAGTTTTGAAACCTGTAGCGTATGATACTCTGAAGTTGAAATCATGAAGAGTATACATTGCACTGACTTTAGGTGTAACCCTGTTTTTGAAGGTTTCATTGTATATATATCTGACCCCGGGAACAATATTCAACTTTCCGAAAAGATTTATTTCATCCTGAGCATAAAAAGCCAATGTATAAACATTTCTGGAACCTCCGATGCTATCTGCCGGAGCATATAGGTTGTCTACCTTGTACTCTGAACCTACAGTTACTTTATTGAACTTTCCGGCGTTGAATGTACCTTTCAGATTTATATTATTGTACTTCTGTCTTCTCACAAATTCTTCATCTCCAGGCATAAATGTGACACCGTTTTTGTCTTTGGTTTCTTTCAGGTAAGCTTTAAAGTATTCGAAACGGTCGGTATTCCAGTCTAATGTAATCAAGCCATTATTTTTCAGTAAATACTTTGCACCGGCACCAAATGAATAGTCGACGTATTTCATATCGAACCCATAAGTACTTACGGGGCGTTTAAATTTTTTGTCGAAAAGACTTCCCTCTACATACATGCTCAATTCTTTTGTCGCCTTATAACCAAAACGTTGGCTAAAAACATCAGAATAGAAGCGTAACATAGCTTGTTTATCCGTATCTACTTCTTTATCGTTTATTATTTCCTTTTTATTTAGTTGCCATCCGTCAGCCTGATTCCGCTGAAAAGAAGTAGACGAAGAGAAGCCCCCAATATTCAGATATAGGTTAGCATTTTGAGTAAATTGTCCATACTCTGAGAAGCGTGTCTCTGTAGAAAAATTTACTAAGTCTTTTGGTTTATTGGTTATAATATTAATAACTCCCGCTATTGCATCCGAACCATACAAAGAAGAAGCGGCTCCTTTCAGAACTTCTATCCTCTTGATATTTCCCATATCAATGCGGTTTAAGTCTACGTTACCTCCGACATCGCCACCAAGTTTTTTACCATCAACTAACACAAGTATATATCTATTGCTTAATCCATTCAGTTGCATGTACGATCCCATTGCATTAGGAGTAAATGACATGGAAGGATTCAGAGCAATCATAGCGTTTTCGAATGTAGGAATATTCGTGTTTTGGAGTTCCCTCTGAGAAATAACATCTATTGCAACGGGTGAGTTTTTAAGTTTGTTGATTGTGCCGGTACCTGTTACTACTACTTCATTCAGTTTAAGAGGAGAATGTTTCATCCGAATAAGGATGTTGTCATTAGATCTGTTTATTGTCTCACGAGCTCCATTATAATCCAGTGCACTAATTCTTAGAAGATTATTACCTTCCGGGATTTTTTCAAGACTAAACTCACCCTTCAAATCTGTGGATGTTCCAATGGTTGTGTACTCAATCCATACGCTGGCGCCAGCGATCGGCTTTTCATTTTCATCAACAACTCTTCCGCGCAAGCTCAACTGAGCGAACGAAATACTTGCAATACAGCATAGCAATGCTGTTAGCATAATTCTTAGTTTCATTAAAAAAGAAGTATAATGTTAGTTAATTATATTCCTGACCCCGGGAATATCTATTAATTTATGCTAGGCAGGTTTCCTGACTTGTTCCATTTTGAGAGGCCTTCCCATCATTATGACAGTGGCAGTGGTGATACTCAAAATTTTATGGAATTCACAGTAGCGGGCACTGTTTCGGATTCTGACCGAATTCCCTTTTATGCAACAGACGAATGTCTGAATGCATCACCTAAGCGGCTTCAAAGGTAATTGAAAAAAAATAGGATTAAAAAGAATTCTTAAAAAATATATTTTCTTGGTAAAATTCATTTCATTGATGGCTTTTTATACTTTTGCTGAAAATAAAACCAGATTACTCATGAAAGTGATTTCCAGTTTTCTCATAGCTGCGCCAAGCTCGGGTTCAGGAAAAACAACAGTTACTTTAGGCTTATTAAGAGCATTAAAGAACAGAGGTCTTATGGTACAACCATTTAAGTGCGGACCTGATTATATAGATACGAAATATCACGATATGGCTTCAGGCAATAAATCTGTCAATCTGGATTTATTCTTATCATCAGAGAATCACGTCAGATATCTGTACTCAAAATACGCATCAGGAAGTGATGCTTGCATTACAGAAGGAGTGATGGGGCTATTTGATGGATATGACAAAATGAAAGGAAGTAGTGCCGAAATTGCAGGATTATTGGATATCCCTGTTGTTATGGTTATAAATGCCAAATCTATGGCATATTCAGCAGCTCCGTTATTGTATGGATTCAAAAAATTTTATGAAAAGATAAATGTCATCGGAGTAATTTTTAACTATGTTGGTTCCGAGAGCCATTATAAATTTCTCTCGGATGCTTGCCACGATGTTGGTATAGTTCCACTAGGTTATCTGCCTAAAAATGAAAATCTAAGTGTGCCTTCACGTCATTTGGGATTAAGTACCGATCAAGATTTTCTTTTAGATGACTTTGCTAATATTGCCGCATCAATTGTAGAAAAACATATTGATATTGATAAATTGTTATCATATACGCAAGTTGAGTTAGGAAATTCAGAACCGCAGCGAATTAAAGAACATGCTTCTCGGGATCTGAAAATAGCAGTTGCAGCCGACGAAGCCTTCAATTTTATGTATCATGAAAATATAGAATATTTAAGAAAAATAGGAGAAGTGACCTTCTTTAGTCCTTTAACAGACAAATATTTGCCAAAGTCAGATTTTGTTTATTTCCCGGGAGGATATCCTGAATTATATGCAAAACAGCTAAGCGAAAATAAACTGCTACATAAGGCTATTAAGGATTATGCGGAAAATGGAGGTAATATTCTTGCAGAATGTGGTGGAATGATGTATCTGTCTTCATCTATCGCAGATAAAGATGGTATAGAATATCCAATGGTAGATATTTTCAAGCAAAAGGCTTCAATGGAGAACATGAAGCTTAAATTAGGATACCGTCAATTTGAATATAATAGTATAACTGTTAGAGGACACGAATTTCATTATTCACATATTGAAAATAACATGGAAAGTATAACACAGCAGTATAATGCAAAGGAAGTTCCAGTGAATACAAAGCTATTACGCTACAAAAATGTAATTGCAGGATATACTCATATATATTGGGCTGAGATGGAGGATTTGTTGCATTTATTTAAGTGATAAAAGTGTAGTTTGTATCAAGTGCACCAACTCTGATGATTGGTTACAACTCATAATAACATAGTTTATCATATGTATCGATATATAAGTTTTTTTATCAGTTCTATTGCATAAACCGTTATAGAAAGTTATAATCTGAGAATATATCATCAAGAAATTATATTTACTTATTACCTTTAATTCTCAAATTAATTAAATAATGAAACAAATTTTTATTAGTGCAGTATTATTCATGACTGCCTTTACTCTAAATGCACAAAAATTTAATGTAGGAACGTATAATGTTAGAAATGACAATTCATCCGATGTGGGTAATATGTGGAAAGATCGCTTTCCGTATATTGCAAAGTTAGTACAGTATCACGACTTTGATTTCTTTGGAACTCAGGAGGCTTTACCGAATCAATTAAAGGATATGAAAATTGCTCTACCTGGTTATGATTATTATGGGGAGGGAAGAGATGGTAACGGACAAGGGGAGCATTCCGCAATATTTTACAAAACAGACAAATACAGATTACTAAGTAATGGAGACTTCTGGTTGTCTGCCACCCCTGATGTACCTTCTAAAAGTTGGGATGCTCCTTGTTGCAATCGTATTTGTACATGGGTTGAATTACAGGATATCAAATCAGGTAAGAGTTTCTTCGTTTTCAGTGCTCATTATGATTATGAAAAAGATTATGCACGCAACGAAAGTAGTAAATTGATATTGACAAAAATCAAAGAAATAGTAGGGGATAATCCCGTGATATTTATGGGAGACCTAAATGGAGGAATGGATAGTTCTTGGGCTCAGCTTCTTAATAACTCGGGAGTGTTAAGAAATACCTATTATGATGTTGAACAACCGTATGCCAATAACTCGTCATATAATGCTTGGGGAAAGCCTCTTGAAGAATTAGATAGTTTGGATAGAGCTATTATAAACAACAACGAAATATTGGATCATATCTATTTCAGTAAGCACTTTAAGACAAAGAGATGGGGTATGTTAACTGATACTTATAATATCGGTAAATTTCCATCAGATCATTTTCCGATATTAGTAAATGCAGAATGGGCTAATTAGGCTAAGTTTAAAGGAAAGAAATCGGAATATTTATTTCTGTCCTCTTACAGTGTAGATATAATGTAAACATTTTTTTTCTGTGTCCTGTTAAATAAGAAGGCTTAAGATCTTTGTATAAATAACATAATTCCAGTTATGGAAAGAAATAAAATAAGAGAGCGTTTAATCTTAAAACCTTTTGGCTTAGAATATATAGACCAATTTAATGAACTGTTGCGTTATGTATTTCAGGTAACCAATAACGATATCCTGCAAAGTGGATATAAGGATGGCGAGATTGTAAAGTCTAAACGTCCCATTCTCAAGAATGCAGATGTTATTGGATGGTTTAATGATGATCAGCTAGTCTCTCAATTATGTATTTATCCTTGTCAAGTAAATATTCATGGAAAAATATTTTCAATGGGAGGTTTAACAGGAGTAGGTACATATCCTGAATATGCAAACCTCGGATTGATGAATGATCTCATAAAATCAGGTCTACAAATAATGAAAAATAAAGGACAATGGATATCTTATCTCTATCCCTATTCTATCCCTTATTATCGGCGTAAAGGGTGGGAGATAATGTCCGATCATTTGACTTTTACAATAAAAGATAGCCAGATACCCAAAAACATTGCGGTAAAAGGCTTTGCTGAAAGATTATCTGTTAACCATCCGGATGTAATCTCGGTCTATGATAAATTTGCACGGAGCAACCACGGGGCTTTAATACGGGCTACACAAGAGTGGGAGGAATATTGGAGATGGGAAAATGAAGAGGAAAGAACCGCGGCTGTTTATTATGATAAAGATGACATTCCGCAAGGATATATCTTATATTGGATAGAAGAAGATATATTTCATATCAAAGATATTATATATCTAAATCAAGAAGCAAGAATAGGCCTATGGAATTTTGTCTATGCTCATTACTCAATGATAGAAGAGGTACAAGGAAATATATACAAGAATGATCCTCTTCACTTCTTTTTGGATGATGGACAGATACAAGAGACAATCGAACCTTATTATATGGCTAGAATAGTTGATGTGATTGAATTTCTTAATAATTTTCCGTTTAAAAACCTGGATGTATTTACTCCTTTCCACTTTGTAGTTTCCGATTCGATCGCAGAATGGAATAGGGGAGCGTTTGGCTTAGTTAAAGATGATAAAGGCAGGCTTACTCATACAAGTGAAGCTGTAGGTAAGCCTGTATATCTCGATATTCAAACATTGACAACTATGCTTATGTCGTATCGTAGTCCTTCATATCTGCATCGGATTGAACGACTTCAGGCAGATAATGATATCGTTGAAGTCCTAGAACAAATAATACCAGATAATCAACCGTATTTTTCTGATTATTTTTAATTACTTTTTCTATAATAATAATTGAAGCTTTATATCTCTTACTTGACTTGCTTTCTATTACACTATGAGATGTGATTTAAGTAATAGGCCTGACAAGAGTTATTCACAATTTTACATATAGAGTTGCTAAACTTTTTTACTGCATTTCAGACAATAGAGATATTAGTTTTTCCGCATGTCTTTCAGCCCTGTTTTTTATTTCATACTCACCATAACCGGACACACCGGATGTTCCATGAAAATATACAGGGTCAATGTAATTCATTTGTGCAAAATATGCTGTCTGTTCCAGATTTTTACAAAATTCTAGAACTCGGAAATGATGCTTTTCAAGTGTTCTATAGTGGTCTTCAAATGCACCTACCGTAAAACTTGGCACAAAATTCTTTCCTTTCAGTTTGTCGCCTTGTGAACCATAAGCAAACTGATGAACAAACACATAGTCAAACCACTGCTTTAAGATTGCAGGCATATTGTACCAGTAAAATGGATACTGAAACACGACTGTATTGTGCCTCAATAAAGCGTCCTGTTCGGCTTGCACATCAATACTAAAGTCAGGATAAAGAGCGTGCAAGTTTCGAATTTCTATATCCAAACTACTTTTTTGCAATCGTTCTACAATAGTTTTATTTGCTATCGATTTATTAAAATAGGGATGAGCTAAAATAAGTAATACCATACTATAATAATTTTAGTTGCAAAACTAATTATAGTAATCTATCTTTGCAATAACTATCATAATAGATAGGTTGGAGGTATGGCAAAGAATATTGAATTTAATGGAAAAATGTACCATTGCACAGTCAGTTTGGCAATGGATATGATTGGAGGAAAGTGGAAAGTAGTGATATTATATTACTTAAAAGATAGAGAAAAGCGTTATAGCCAATTGCGAAAAGAAATGCCGGATATAACCGAGATGACATTGAGCCTCCAATTGAAACAACTGGAAGAAGTGGGATTGATATCAAGAACTGTATATGGAGAAAAGCCTCCAATAAAAGTCATATACAAACTCACTCCATTTGGACATACCTTCGTGCCTGCTCTCGAAGCGATAAACAACTGGGGACATACCGTAGTCAGAGAAAAGTGCGAGGCTGTCGATTAGAATATATTGTATTTAGTACATTCATCTCTTTATAATAACAGTATTTTCTGATAAGAACTTCTCTTTAGCTTACTAATCCATCAGCCTTTAGTCTTTTAAATATCTGAAGTACACCTATAACTTGTGCAGGTTCCTGTTGATAGCTATAACTATCAAAAAACTTGATAGCTCCGATCTCATTATTCGGCGATATATTTTCGTGCAGTTCGTATAAATAACAATCTTGCTCCATTATCAGATTTTCGTCTTCACCATATGCAGGCGCAGTAATATGGCAATAGTATTTTAGCAACTTAACATCTATTTTGAGAGTTAGTTCTTCCCATATTTCTCTCACTAAAGATTGTTGAGGTAATTCATCCGTCTCAATTTTTCCTCCGGGTAAATACCATGCTCTTTTATTATTACTATATGCTAGGAGCAGCTTGTCATTTTTTATAACAAGAAGCCCTACAGTACGAATAAATTTTATTTTGCACATATGTC
The DNA here is from genome assembly GCF_001899125.1 of Dysgonomonas sp. 37-18. NCBI lineage: Bacteria > Pseudomonadati > Bacteroidota > Bacteroidia > Bacteroidales > Dysgonomonadaceae > Dysgonomonas > Dysgonomonas sp. 37-18. Next base: position 126,050 of record NZ_MKVC01000008.1, read on the forward strand.
TCTAATCCTTTTTTATCTAATGTCAAATGGTTTTATTTCCAAGCTGGAATTATAATTTATCACTTTCAGTACTGTTTGCCTATTTCGGAACATTCGATCCCATGTACTGCCGTTTGTCAATATCACCCATAACAGGATCACAGAAATAACGGATTTCGGGTTTCAATGTTTTTATTATTCTTATAAAATTAGCTATTATTTTGACATGTTCAGCAGAACCAATAAAACCTGTGATAAAGGTTGCAATCTTCTTTATTGGTACTAAAGGTGGTATGATCATGCTCGGAAAAGATTTTGAAAATATTATCGGCTGCAAAACTTTAATAGCAGTAAATAAGATAAAAAAATAAACAATGAAGCGATTAGATGTACTTTCTCCTTTTGAGATAAATATAGTCAAAGGAGAAGAATATATTGAAGCTTTTATTAGCTAATGATGTTTTACAATTACTTTATGCCTTTGATTGCAAGATAGCGTACCAACTCTTTTGACCATATGAGATATGCAGCCTCGGTGAGATGTGTGCCATCTGTTGTAATTCTGCCTTTAAGCTTTGTTCCGAAGCTAAGAGGGGATTCAAATTGATTACGTCGATATCCTCTTTCTCGCAATAGCTAATTATCCTATTGTTGATATAATCTATCTTTTGAGCCAAAGATAGATTATTGTGTGTATAAAGCGTTAGTAGTATCACAGGTTTTATTCCGCTTTTTATTAAGTTATTAATGATCTGTATTTGATTTTGATATATAACATCGGGTGCTATATTGTTGAACAAATCATTTATGCCTGCCATCACAAAACATATTTTGGGGTGCGTATCTATAACGGTTCTATCCATATGCTGGTTAGGTTATGTAGTGTAAACATATATATATCCTATGATAGATTTAAGCGATAACGATTTTTATATTGTTAATATTTTGATTATTTAATTTATTAATGCCAATCAGTAGTCGAACTTATCCGCCAATTTACTCGGTTAACATATTGATTAAACTCTTTCCTAGCCAAACAATACCTCATATAATAAGAACTGTAATTTTTTATATTTTTCGAATCACCCCATACTTCGTTTTTGATGAAATCAGATGAATAAAAGAAATTTTGAAGTTCTTCTATCGTAATTAATCAATTTTATGCAAAAAAATTTATACGTTTGACTTTTCTTTTGTGAGGCTTAAACAATTTTAGCATGAATAACTCAAATGAACTCAATGCTATTCTGAAAAGGATATCTGAGAATGACCCTTATGCCTTTCGTTTATTCTATGATAAGTTCTATATTCAGATATATCGTTTTGCCAGTTATTTTATAAAGAATAATGAAACTAAAGAGGAAATCATTTCTGATGTTTTTTTTAGTATATGGCAAAACAGATTAGAATTATTGAATATAGATAATATTGTCGCATATCTTTTTACTATAACCCGCAATAGAGCTCTCTATTATATCAACAAATCAAAGAATATTGAATCCTTAATTATCGATGATATCCCCTTGGGGATGGCCTCGAGTGATCTGACTCCCGAGGAGATTTATATCAATGAAGAACTTGTTTTGGCTATACAGAGTGCAATAAATGAATTACCCGAACGATGTAAACTGATATTTCTGATGGCCAAAGAAGAAGGCTTGAAATACCGAGAAATAGCTGAGATCTTGTCCATTTCAGAAAAAACGGTAAATGCACAAATCGTAATAGCTATTAAAAAACTTGCTTATATCTTGAAGAAAAAACTGATTGTTTTTCTAGCTATTATATAAGTAATTTCTCCCTTTTATATATTTTTTCTATAAAAAGATACTTTTTTCAAGGAAAGGCTTAGATGTCTTTCTTTTTTTTTTACTCTATACTAATATAAACCCACGATACAATGATAAAAGACAATCCTGAAATATTGCCTGCGATAGTGGCTGTAATAAATAAGACGGCAACTAATCAAGAAAAGATGTTAGTTGATAACTGGCTTTCAGAAGACGAAAGAAACTATGCTATTTTTGAAAAATTACAAAAGATAAGATATAACGGATCATTTGAGCATGCTTATGATTCTAAAGAAAGAATATTTAATATTATTCAGAACAGAGTTTCTAAATATTCATATAAGAGAAAGACAAAAATGTGGCAATATATATCTGCCGCTTCAATTGCACTTCTTATCATCATTGGTGGTCTAAGTTTATTTTCAACAATAAAAGATGAAAATATATCCTATGTAGAAACTAAATGTGAATATGGCTCAAAATCAAAAATAACGCTCAGTGATGGCAGCATTGTAGAATTGAACTCCGGATCGGTCTTGAGATATCCAAACTCCTTTTCAGGAAAAGAACGAGTGGTGGTATTAGAGGGTGAGGCATATTTTGATGTAGCGAAAAACAAACAACAACCTTTCGTAGTAAAAACTAATAGTATTAATGTAAAAGTGCTGGGTACTCATTTCAATGTTAAGGCATATTCTGATGATAATAAGATAATCACAACTTTATTGGAAGGTTTAGTGAAAGTTGAGAAAACAGATTCTTTACTAAACGAGCAGTCTATCATATTGTCTCCGAATCAGCAATATGTATTTGATAGACTATCCGGATCGGTCAATATAAATGAAGTTGATGCTTCTATGTATGCCACATGGCGGAATGGTAGTTACTACTTTGATGCCGAAACGTTTTCCGATATTGTAAAAAAACTCGAAAGAGGCTTTAATATTAGGATTGACATAAAATCACCCCGACTCCAAAACGAGCTGTTCTCGGGAGTCTTCGACAGAGGCGAGAGTATTCAACAAATTCTCGATTTATTCAAAAAACATCGGAAATTCGATTATAGACAAGCAGGAAATGTAATAGAAATATACGAAATCTAAGATCTAATAACTAATAATAAAAACACTAAAGAGCATGGATACCTCATAAATGTAAAAAAGAATCGGAAAATGTTAGCTCCATTTCCCGATTCAGTAAGTTTTCGCAATAAAGTTATCTCAAAATTATTAACTAAAACTAATGCTAAAGTATGAAAAATTATTTTAGAAAAACATTTTTTGCACCTCTTTTTTACCACAAAAGACTTTTTAGAATTATGAAACTGACTCTATTTCTTACAGTTGCAATTGTGTTTTCATTATCAGCATCGAACAGCTATTCTCAAAATATGAGAATGAGTTTAAAACTTGAGAATGTCAAACTGAAGAATCTTTTCTATGAGATTAAAAAGCAGAGCGACTTCTCTTTTTTATACAATAACAATGAACTTGATAATGAGAGTCGAGTAACGCTTTCAGTTAAAGATCGTACTATAAGTGATATTTTAGACATTGCCCTTAAAGGCAAGGGTTTGGCGTATGAAATAGATGGAAAATTTATTCTGATCTATCCAGCTGATTCTAACAAGAAAGAAGAGTTGAAACAGCAGATTCAACAACAACAAAAGAAATCCATCAGCGGAACTGTGAGAGATGCTAAAGGAGAACCGATTATTGGTGCTAGCGTTGTTGTCGAAGGTACAACGAATGGGGTTGCTACTGATGAAAACGGGGCGTTTAACCTATCTATTACAACTGGCAACTCTATAAAAGTTAACTTTCTGGGTTTTACCGAAAAAGTACTTCCGATAAATGATCAAACCAAGTTTGACATTATCTTGCAAGAAGACACAAAGTATTTGGATGAAGTAGTTGTGGTAACATATGGAACCCAAAAGAAAAGAGACATAACAGGTGCCATCAATACGATAAAAGGAGATGCCTTGACTGATATACCGGTAGCCCAAATAGGACAAAAGCTTCAAGGTCAGGTAGCCGGTGTGCAAATTAATCAAACATCCGGAGCTCCCGGACAAGGTATGGCATTTCGTATACGTGGCGCTGCATCTATCAGTAATGCAAGTGAGCCATTATTTGTTGTAGATGGGATTCCAATATCAACAGGATTGAATAATATAAACCCCGATGAAATAGAAACTTTCTCGGTACTCAAAGATGCTTCTGCTACGGCTTTATATGGATCTCGGGCTGCAAATGGAGTAATACTCATTACTACTAAAAAAGGGAAGAAGGGAAAAACACAAGTTACTCTACACGCAAATTACGGCGTTCAATCTGTTAATGGATTGCAGGAGATGAATGTCATGAATGCCCGTGAGTTTGCCCAGTTCAAGAAGGAGTTTTATGAAGATCAAATTAAATACGAAGGATCAACAGACCCTGTGCCTGAAATGTATCAGCATCCCGAACAGTACGGAGAAGGTACCAATTGGTATAAATTATTATTAAGGTCGGCTCCTATTCAGAGTTATAGTTTAAGTGTGTCCGGCGGAAATGATTTTATGACCACAGCCGTAATAGGTGGATACTTCAAGCAAGAAGGAGTAGTGAGAAACTCTAATTTCGAACGCTACAACCTACGTGTCAACAATGAATTCACATTGCACGAAAAAGTTAAACTAGGCTTTAATGTAGCCCCTGTATTTCAAATATACAATAACCAAAACACTGATGGATACCGCGAGATTCTAAGTGCTTCTTTGATAGCTGACCCATGCCAAAGTCCTTATAATAAAGATGGAAGTCTGAAGGTATCACTCGAATCGCCGGGAATGTTTGGACAGCCAAACTGGCTTCGCTATCTGGACGGACGATTAAACAATACGAGAACCATAACCTTGATAAGTAACGCTTATGCGAACATTGATATATGGAACGGATTGAAATACAAATTTCAGGCTGGAACCGATATAGGCTACTCTCGAAATCGTCAATGGGCATCATCTCTTGTTGGTGGTGGGTTGTTTACACCTCCTCCGGTAAAGGCTGAAGGCTCTTATGATACTGGAACATACTATAACTGGACAATAGAGAATATGCTGTCTTACGACAAAACATTCGGAAATCATGCGATTAGTCTCTTGCTCGGATATTCCGCCCAAAAAGTAAATTCGGAATTCAGCTCTATCACCGGAACTGATTTTGCTGACGATGAGGTACCTTGGCTCGATGCCGCAGCCACAACAAAAGGTTCGAGTTCGACCACCGAATGGACTGTGGCCTCACTTATCGGACGTGCCAATTATACATATAAAGACCGTTACCTACTTCAAGCTACAATTCGTAAGGATGGCTGTTCCAGATTCGGAGAAGGAAACAAATATGCTACATTCCCTTCAGTTTCGGGAGGATGGATTGCCTCGGAAGAATCCTTTATGAAACCGGTGACCAAAGTAATGAACTATCTGAAGTTAAGAGCTAGCTATGGTGTCACAGGTAATAACAATATTGGAGACTACAGTTATATAGCTACATTGAATAAAAATAACTATGTGCTCGGTGGAACATTAGCACCCGGAAAATCATTAGGAAACATAGGCAACAATGACCTTACATGGGAAGAAACAAAACAATTAGATTTGGGTGTCGATGTCGGATTTCTCAATGACCGTATTTTCTTTATGTACGATTATTATAGCAAGATTACAGACGGATTGCTATATCAGATAGATATCCCTTGGTCATCGGGGTTCAGCGATATTTCGGCTAATGTTGGCCGATTCGATACATGGGGACATGAGTTTACGCTAGAATCTAGAAATATAGTAGGAGATTTCAACTGGAAAACAAACCTCAATATAACAATACCCCGTAATAAAGTTGTAAAATTAAGTACTAACAATACACCTATAGGAGGGGACGAACGTTATGCCGACTGGAATAGATTACAAGTAGGACAACCTATCGGTGTATTCTATGGATATGTTTTCGACGGAGTTTATATGACTCAAGAAGAATTTGATACCCAACCTAAACACTGGTCATCGGAGGTTGGTACTGCCCGAATGAAGGATGTTGACAAAAATGGTTATATAGACGAAAATGACAGAACAATCATAGGTAATCCCAATCCGGATGTCCTGTATGGTATTACAAATGAGTTTTCGTGGAAGAATTTTGATTTAAGTGTATTGATCAGCGGTCAACTTGGGGGTGATGTGTTTTTAGGTTCTTCCGACAATTCGTTCAATCTTGATGGTGTATTCAATGTAGATCGCGAAGTTAAAAATCGTTGGCGTTCGCTCGAAAATCCAGGAAATGGTAAAGTGCCTAGAACACTAACTGGTACAACTGAGATATTCCGTCTAAAGCATAGCGGATGGGTATATGATGCATCGTATATGACCTTACGAAATGTTACATTAGGATATACAATTCCGTTCAAACCGAACAAATATATATCAAAGGCTCGTATATACTTCTCAGGACAACAATTATTTACTGTAACCGGTTATCCTGGACTAAACCCCGAAATAAACAATAATGAGGCCGGAAAGGGTCTTAGCTGGAGTGGAATGGGTGTTGATATGACTACATATCCTATTCCAAGAACATTTACTATCGGCTTAGATATTACTTTTTAATAATATACAAATTAGTATTCAAAATTATTGATTATGAATAAAATATATATAGCATGCCTATCTGTAATGTTGCTATTCTACTCATGCAATGAGAGTTTTTTGAACCTCAACCCCGAAAGTAGTTCTACAGAAGCATCGTTTTATAAAACAGAAGACCACTTCAATCAGGCTATAAATGCTGCATATGCAAGCATGCGCACAATTATAAACATTGGCTACATTGTTGGCGAAATGCGATCTGACAATACCCATTATACACGCAACAACAATGAACGAATGGATAGCAATTCATTCCGTGAAGATGTTGCTAACTTTTTAGTTACAAGTCAGAATTATACGGTTTCGGAACTATGGAGCAGCTGTTACAATACAATAGCCCAAGCAAATACAATATTAGCACGTTTAGACGCCACCGATTTGTCCGATACTTTCAAGAACCGCATAATCGGACAAGCCAAATTTATGCGAGCTTGGGCTTACTTCGAACTGGTTCAGTGTTATGCTCGCATACCAATACAATTAACGGAAGTAAAAACTGCTGATCAGGCTTTTCCCGTACAATCTACACCGGAGGAAGTTTATGCGGTTATTATCGATGATGTAAAAGACGCAATAGACAAACTCGAAACAGTTGAATTTCCACAAGACGGTTCTGCGACAAAAGGGGCGGCCAAAATGCTGTATGCATATGTACTAATGACCAAACCAAGCCCGGATTACTCTACTGCTGAAAGTCAATTAGATGATGTCATAAACAAAATGGGGTACGACTTATTGCCTCATTACGCAGATGTATTCGATACATCAAAGAAAAATAGCGTTGAGCACATATTTTCTGTACAGTATCAGATGGGAAATCAAGGACAGGAAAGTAACTGGCTTTATCTCTTTATGCCTCGCACAAAAGAAGGGGAACTCATTACTGGTGTGGAGTTCAGCAATACAACATCCACCGGAGGATGGAATGTACCTACACAAGCCATGATCGATTCATACGAACCAAATGACTTGCGTCTCGACCCATCTGTGGCCATCGCAGTAGGGACAATAGAGAACGATGCATTGGTAGTTGCAAATGTATTCAAAGTAGGAGACCCACGTATAAATAATTATGAAACTGCACTTCCTTTTGTAAACAAATATCGTCACACACATACCAATATTTTCAATACTGACGATAACTGGCCGGTTTATCGCTATTCGGATGCATTATTGTTGATGGCAGAATGCCTTGTCGATCAAAATCGCGGAGCGGAAGCTGTTCCATTTGTAAACAGAGTACGGACACGTGCCGGATTACCTTCTGTATCGGTTGTTACAGCAGATGTTGTAGCCAATGAACGTAAGCATGAATTGGCTTTTGAAAATCATCGTTGGTTCGATTTGGTACGTACAGGCAAAGCAATAGAGGTTATGACAGCGGATGGAGCATATATCAAATCGATAGATAAGGATGTTTCGTCAAGAGCATATAATGTCAAAAAAGAGAATCTTATATTACCTATACCATATAGGGAATTAAGAATAAATAAAAATCTTACACAAAACCCAGGCTCCGAACCTCAGTAAGAGTTATAGGATCATACTCAAAACAGGAGGGCTTCCATAAGAGAACCCTCCTGTTTAAAATCAAAAACAATATTCCATGAAGTCAGATATATGTATTTATACCAAGGTATTGGTATTGATATGCTTTTTATTTATAATCGAGGGCTCTTGTAAAAGTCAAAATGCTTATAACGAAGAGTATAACCTCACGAAATATGTTGACCCATATATAGGAACAGGTGCTCATGGACATGTTTTTATGGGGGCTAATGTCCCATTTGGCGCTGTTCAGTTAGGCCCTACAAATATTTCTCATGGCTGGGATTGGTGTTCAGGCTACCATATTTCCGATTCCACAATTCTCGGTTTTGCTCATATGCATCTTAGTGGAGTTGGTACAGGAGATTTGGGAGATATTGTATTGATGCCGGTTACAGGATATGTAAAATTAAGAGAAGGGATACATGGCGATCAATCTTCGGGCATGTATTCATTATTTAACAGAAGTACAGAAACGGCAACTCCCGGGTATTATGCTGTGCATCTCAATAGATACGATATTGATGTTGAACTCACAGCGACGAGAAGAGTTGGCTTTCATAAATATATATTTAAGAACAAGGCTGCATCAGATCCTCGTGTTATCATAAATCTCGAAGCGGGTATAGACTGGGATAGCCCCTCTGAAGGGTATTTAATACAAGAAAACGATACGGTTGTTTCGGGCTATCGTCTTTCTACAGGATGGGCAAAAGATCAACGAGTTTATTTTACCGCTGTGTTTTCAGAGCCAATCAACAAATTCTCCCTATCAGACTCTGTTTCTGTAAAAGATGGAATCTCTTTAACCGCAAGGAAAGTGTATGGAGAAGTATTCTTTACATCCTCTACGAAAAAGAAAGAAATATTAGTGAAAGTTGCTATTTCTCCGGTCAGTATAGAGGGTGCTAAAAGAAACTTACAGGCAGAACTACCCGGATGGGATTTCGTCAAGGTTAAAGATGAAGCCAATAGAGCATGGAATAAAGAGTTGAATAAGATAAATATAAAGACGAATGATTCGACCGTCCTACGCAATTTTTATACAGGACTTTATCATACTATGATAGCTCCGTCTGTTTTTTGTGATGTTGATGGGGGCTACTTTGGAGCTGATCTCAAAAATCATTATTCAACAGGTTTTACCAACTATACAACTTTCTCTCTCTGGGACACCTACCGTACTGCTCATCCGTTGATGACAATTATTCACCCCGAAATGATGCCGGATATAATTAATACCATGCTTCAGATTTATAAAGAACAGGGGAAACTGCCTGTTTGGCATTTGGTAGGAAACGAAACTGATGCTATGGTTGGCAATCCAGCCATTCCGGTTATAGCAGATGCATATCTCAAAGGGATAGTAGGGTTTGACAAAAACCTAGCCTATAATGCTATGAAAACATCGGCTCTATTAGACGAAAGAGGATTGAAAGAATACAAGGAATTAGGCTATTTACCTTGCGACAAGATGAAAGAATCTGTTGCAAAAGGTTTGGAATATGCTCTTGCAGACTGGGCATTGGCTCAAGTTGCAAAAGAAAGGGATATGAAAGACGACTATGATTATTTTTTGAAAAGGAGTAATTCTTTTGCTCGATATTTCGACAAAAAAATAGGATTTATGAGAGGCATTATGTCTGATGGTAAATTTAGAGAAGAGCCGTTAAATCCTTTTTTATCGGCGCATAAAGAGAACGATTATACCGAAGGCAACGCATGGCAGTATACATGGTTAGTCCCCCAAAATGTAGAAGGGTTGGTTAACTTATTCGGAGGCGAAAATGAATTTATACAAAAGCTTGATTCATTATTTGTCATCGAGGGAGATATGGGACCCAGTGCTTCGATGGATATAACCGGACTTATAGGACAATACGCACACGGGAACGAACCAAGCCATCACATTCCATATCTGTTTTCGTATGTAGGTCAGCCATGGAAAACAGCAGAAAAAGTCCGCAAAATAATGACAACTCTCTACCACGATCGTCCTGATGGTATTTGTGGAAATGAAGATATTGGACAAATGTCGGCATGGTACATTATGTCTGCTTTAGGATTTTATCCCCTTGCTCCGGCCGGAGGCACCTATGTATTCGGAAGTCCCCTAATAGAAAGAGCTACCATTGATCTGGGAAATGGGAAAACATTTGTCATTAAGGCGAATAATAATAGCCCTCAAAATATATATATACAGAAAGTTTCACTTAATGGAAAGGCTTATACCAAGTCATACATTAATCATGCAGATATTATTGCAGGCGGTGAGCTTATATTTGAAATGGGAAGCATTCCATCTGAAATATTTGGTGTAAAAACAACCGATAGGCCTCAGTCAATACAATGAATTTTGCTCTATAAAATGATATTTCATTCTTTTAGTATTAAGAATATTATGACTATGAAGACTCGAATAATATTACTTCTTTTTGCTTCAATCTGTATTCTTCAGATCAAATCACAAACACAGAAGTATAAAGGATACCCTTCGCAGAGACCTGATATCGATGTGCTTGGGGAATTCAAGTGTCCACCAAAAGGATATGGAAATGTTCCTTTCTATTGGTGGAATGGCGACGTATTGAATACAGAAAGACTCAAAGACCAGCTCGATATACTCTCTTCGGCTGCTATAGACGGGTTTGCTGCAAGTTATATCCATCAAGATCCTGAAGTAGATATTAAGGCTCATAAGAATGGTTTCGGCTTGTTCGGCAAAACCGAACCGGGAGAGCCTAAGATCTTTTCGGAAAAATGGTGGCAAATATGGAAATGGTTTACCCAAGAATGTGCCAAAAAAGGTCTCGGCGTGGGACTAGACGACTATACAATAGGGTGGATCGGCAACGGATATTATCCTGATAAACTAGTAGAAGATTCCAAATTTAAAAATTATAAAGGGAAACTCGAAATACAATCCATAGCGATAAAAGAGGATAGTACCCTTAATTGTAAAATTCCACCAAATATACTCGCAGTAGTTGCCTATCCCGGAAAAATAGATTTGAGTAAATATATTAACGAGGGCAGATTGCTGTGGAGAACTCCGAACGGAAAGTCCTGTAAAGTATATATTATAACTACAAGTAACAGTTATGCATTACACCCCGATTATGGGAAAGAACTCGTTGATGTATACTTTGCTGATTTTGAGAAGAAGGTGGGAGATGCGGCAAAGGCAGGAATGAATTATTTCTTTCAGGACGAATTGTCGTATCCTATCGAAATTGGTTCGTGGTCGGAAGATTTCCGCAACGAGTTTGAGAAAAGAAAAGGATATGACATTCTGCTCTATCTGCCGGCTTTGAAAGAAAATATAGGCGATATAACACCTAAGGTACGTATCGATTATTGCGACGTTTTAATGGATTTGGCAGAAGACCGATACTTCAAACCAATATATAACTGGCATGCCGAAAGAGGATTAATATACGGTTGCGATAACTTGGAAAGAGGTATAAACCCTTTAGCATATGTTGATTATTTCAGAGCAAACAGTTGGTATACAGCACCGGGTAACGATGCTCCGGCAAGGGGGTCGAGTTTTATGTCTACAAAGGTCTCGAGCTCGATAGCTCATCTTAACAAACGTCCTCGCACCTGGCTCGAAGCATTCCATAGTATGGGGTGGGGGAGTTCGGGCTCATGGCTTACCCATCAGATTGATCATCACTTTATGGCAGGTGGCAATCTTGTATGCATGCATGGTCTTTATTATTCTACCCATGGAGGCTGGTGGGAGTGGGCACCGCCCTGTTTTCATTTCAGGATGCCTTATTGGCCTCATATGAAAAAATGGCTCGAATACACCCAACGGTTGAGTTATCTTATGAGTCAAGGACACCATGTGTGTGATATAGCACTCATGTACCCTACCGAATCGATGCAAGCATATTCGACCTCGACCCCTAAGCAAGTATTTGATTTAGCTCAAAAAATGAGTGACGGAGGACTCGATTACGATTTTGTCAACTATTCGTTTTTACAGAAAGCTACTATCGAAAAACAATCTATATCTATTGCCGATGAAAAATATAAAGTAATAATATTGGCGGATATGGAGGCAATACATCACAGTTCACTCTTGAAGATATTAGAGCATTACCGTGCCGGAGGTATTGTGTTAGCTACAGGAAAACTGCCTAAAGCAAGCACTCTGTCTGGAGAAAACAGCAACGAAGTTGATGCTATTGTAAAAGAGATATTCGGTCTTACATCGGCTCAAGCATATGAAGGAACAACTGCTCGTAAACAGACAAATTCAGCGAATGGAGTAGGTTTGTATCTGTCTGATATGGACTCTTTAAATTCTGTTGTGCAGTCATTGATTGTTCCGGATTTCAAACCAAATGGAAATAAAGGAAAAGTACTTCATCGCAAAGTTGGAGACCGTGATATATACATGGTAATGGATGTCCCTAAAGATACAGAATGTTTTTTTCGAACAACAGGGAAAGTTGAGCTTTGGGATGCCCACACTGGCAATATGCAAGATTATCCCGTTGTTCGTCAAACAAAAGATGGAACCTATTTATTGCTAGAAAAAGAATCTGAAAATTCATACTTATTTGTCTTCTCTCATGGAGAACCTATACTTGCCAATAAAGTGCAGAAACAAGAACAATTAACCTCTGAGATTTTATTGGATGGAAAATGGGAGGTAGAACTGTTACCTACTATGAATAATAAGTGGGGTGATTTTCGCTTACCTGCATCTGAAGAATTGATTGGTGCTGAAGCAAGGTCTTTTCGTAATAGTCCGGCTACAAATACAAAGACCGATTGGGTCAAATCGGATTTCGACGACTCCCACTGGCCGGAAGACATCTATGGTTATGGTCCACAGGCTTTTCTCGACACTGTGTCAAAAGATATTTCTATAACAGATGCGATTCATCAGACAAAAGAAAAAGAGAGCGTCCTTTATAATTTCTCATGGCAATATGGAGTTTGGGATAACCCCGGTTCGCAGGGTATGCACGGGCTGAAAGGGAAAGTTGACGACCGCTTTTTTATATTAAACAGCGGAGGTCATCAGATTTATCAGACGTACATTTATGCACCCCACAATGGCATATATAAAATTCAGATAGACGGAACAAGACCATATACGATTTTGATAGATGAGAAAAAGGTGGATGATCGCTTCATACTTGCGAAAGGTTGGCATAAATTATTGATTGCATATGCTGATACTAAGCAAATAAATTACAGAATGGAAAGAGGTGCCCTCCACGACTTTAGAGATAGAAGTGCTGTGATATTATTTCCGGATACAGTCGTCTTGCCAACGAAAGATTCATCTTATTTATCTTCCGTTTCTATGCGCTGGCTGAACACAAAGCATTTGATATATGATCCTTATAGAGGTAAATATAAGCGTTGGAATTACCGTTTTCGTTCTGTTCCCGGTCTCTATGAAATGGAATTTAAGATAGCTGGTTGCGACCTGAAAGTATGGATTGATGGAGTAACTATCCCTAAAGAGAATATCCGGTTACTTAAACAAGACATGCAAGGAAGTAATATTTATCGGGTTACCTTACCTCATATACAAAAGGAAGTAGGGTGTGTTGCGTTTTCGGTCGAACGGAAAACAGGATATCAAGGGACAGCAGTGTTATGCGAACCAATTAAATTACGAACTGCAAAGGGACTTATGAAAAGAGGAGATTGGTCTAAAACCGGAGCTTTGAAATATTATTCGGGGGGAATGTATTACAGAACGGATTTTTCACTAGACTCTTTGTCTGGGAATATGAAAGCTATGTTAGATCTGACAGATGTGATTGCGACTTGTGAAGTTAAGATAAACGGACAATCGGCTGGAATATTAATGAGTCCTCCTTATCAAGTGGATATTACTCCTTACTTGTTACCGGGGATTAATAAAGTTGAGATATTGGTCTATAGTACCTTGGCTAATCATTACCAAACGATACCGACTCCATATCGCAGTACACCCGAAGCCGGACTAATAGGCCCGGTAAAAATAAAGATATATAACTAGTTGTATATTAGTATAAAAAAATAATTAATCATGAATAAATATAAATTGTTCTTTTTTATTTTCGCACTGATGAATATCAGTTTTTATACTTGTTATGGAGCTGAAATAGAAGATACAGGCTCTATTAAGATTATACCCTTCCCTCAGGAAATTGTTCTTCATAAAGGGAAATTTTGTATGACATCAGCTACGCCCATTTATACAAATCTTGAAGGAAAAGAGAAAAAGCTGATTCTCGATTTTGTGAAGCAATCTCCTCTTCGGTTAAGTAATGAGACCAATAATACAAAACAGGGAGGTCTACAATTGATTATTACAGAGAATAAAGGGAATATTTCTGAGGCTTACCATTTGACAATCAGCCCTTCGGGTATCAAAATTGAGGCGTCAGCAAGCGTGGGAATCTTCTATGGCTTGCAATCTCTACTTCAACTTGCGGAGCAATACGGAGCTCAGAATATTCCGGCACTAACAATCCAGGATGCACCGTATCTCAACCATCGCGGATTAATGATAGATGTATCTCGTCATTTCTTCTCTAAAGATTTTCTGAAGAAACAATTGGATCTGATGGCTTACTACAAGATGAATCGTTTTCATTGGCATTTGGTCGATGGTACGGGGTGGCGTGTAGAGATAAAAAAATATCCTCAACTTACACAGCAGGCAGCATGGCGCCCATACGAAAATCTTGTGGAGTGGTCTGATAAAGGGCGGCAATATTGTGAAAAAAGCCCAAACGCCTACGGAGTTTATTATACTCAGGAAGATGTAAAAGAAATTGTAGCATATGCTTCGAGCAAATATATTACAGTCATTCCCGAAATAGAGATGCCGGGGCACAGTGAAGAAGTATTGGCTGTATTTCCTCAACTATCATGTGCCGGAAAAGCTTATGTCAATAGTGATTTTTGTATAGGCAATCCAGAAACATTTATCTTTTTAGAGGATGTATTGACCGAAATAATGGCTTTGTTTCCTTCCGAATACATTCATATAGGAGGTGATGAAGCAGAGAAAAAGGGTTGGCAATCCTGTTCTAAATGCGCAGATTTAATGGAAAAAAAAGGGTTGAAAGATGTAGATGAATTGCAAAGCTATATGATTCATCATATCGAAACCTTCTTAAACAAAAATGGGCGCAGACTTTTGGGGTGGGATGAAATAATGCAGGGAGGATTAGCCCCAAATGCAACAGTGATGTCATGGCGTGGCGAAGAATATGGTATAAAAGCTGTACAAGCGGGGCATGATGCCATTATGACCCCTATAAAATATTGCTATTTCAACTTCTATCAGGATGCCCCTGAATCGCATGTGTTATCTTGGGCAGGATATACCCCCATTGAGAAGGTTTACTCTTACAATCCTGTACCAGACTCTGTGAATGTCGAAGAGAAGAAACATATATTGGGTGTACAAGCGAATGTATGGACGGAATATATACCAACAGAAAATATCGCCGAAATGATGATCTGGCCGAGAGCATTAGCCATCGCTGAAACTGGCTGGACACAACCGGATAAAAAATCGTTCAGCCGATTTAAAGAAAATGCATTGAATGCTGTCGAGTACCTGAAAAACAAGGGCTATAATCCCTTTGATCTGAAGCATGAAGTAGGTGAGCGCAAAGAATATTATGATACGCTGAAACATTTGGCCATAGGAAAGCCTGTTGAATATAAACAGCCATTTTCGGATGAGTATCCGGCAGGAGGAAAAGATGCATTAGTAAATGGTTTACAAGGGGGATGGTCGTGTGATAATAACCGATGGCAAGGTTTTATAAACAATGGGATGGATGTTGTTATCGATTTGCAAACTACGCAGACCGTTCATTCAATACAAGCTACTTTCATGCAAGATGCCTTTGGTTGGTGTTGGATGCCCAAAGATGTGGAAATATACACTTCGGCAGACAGCCAAAACTTCACATTACTTTCTACTGTCACAAATGATATTCCATTTACACAGGTAGGTTTCTTTCTGAAAGAATTTGCATGGAAAGGAAATGTAGAGGCTCGATATATACGGTATGTTGCTAATCCGGACAAAAGCAATACAAAAGTAGGATTTATCTTTACCGATGAAATCGTTGTAAGATAATCTATTTCAATAACTAAATCAAGTTATAAATCAATGTCAACAAAACTTGTAAACTTAAATAATCGACTTTTATCCTTAGATGTAATGAGGGGGATAACCATTGCCGGTATGATTATGGTAAACAATCCCGGATCATGGGAATACGTTTATGCTCCATTGAGGCATGCAGAGTGGAATGGGCTAACGCCAACCGATCTGGTTTTCCCTTTTTTTATGTTTATAATGGGAATATCTTGTTATGCCTCGCTGCGTAAATTCGATTTTGAACCTACTAAACAGGTTATTAGCAAAATATTGAAACGAACATTTCTTATTTTCTTTGTCGGATTATTTTTAGCATGGCTTGGGCTATCTGTTTCCACTTTCTTTCAATTGAAAAGCACAGGTTTACCATTCTTTCATCTTCTGGAACTTTCGGTAACGAACTTTGAACATCTTCGCATATTGGGGGTAATGCAACGATTAGCTCTTTGCTATGGAGTGGCATCTTTGATTATTATATTCGTTAAGCATAGGTACATTCCATACATAATTGCCATAGGCCTTGTCTGCTATTTCTTGATTCTTATTTTTGGGAATGGATTTCAGTCCGACGAAAGTAATATTTTAGGAATAATAGATCGCTATATTTTGGGTGAACAACACATGTATATAGAGCACGGGGTAGAACCCGAAGGTATTTTGAGTACTATTACATCTGTTTGCCATGTATTGATCGGTTTCTTATGTGGTAAAATGTTGATAACAATCAAAGACAATAAAGACCGCATGTTAAATCTGTTTTTATGTGGAACTATACTTCTGTTTTTGGGCTTTTTGTTAAACTATGGTTGTCCGATTAATAAAAAAATCTGGTCACCCACCTTTGTCCTTACTACATGCGGATCGGGAGCACTGTTACTATCATTGTTGATCTGGATTATTGATGTGAAAGGATATAAATCGTGGAGTCTTTTCTTTCAATCCTTCGGAGTTAATCCTCTTGCAATCTATGTATTTGCGGGTATAGTCTCTGTTTTAGTTGATTCTATTCCTTTGAATAATACTGGATTTGGTTTTAAAAGTTGGTTATATGCAATTCTAGCAAGGAATATAGACCCTTATCTGGCTTCATTTTCTTTGGCTTTACTATTCATTGCGGTTTGTTGGGGATTGGCGCATTTTTTGTATAGAAAGAATATATATATATAAAGCTCTGATATTTGATCTTCTTGATATATATTAATATTAAAGACAAAGAAGCTGTCCCAAAATTTGAGTCTCAGCTTCTTTCTCTATAATTTTTCTGTTTATACTTAGGTTCCTGTAGAGCTGCATAGGTATCTAACAACTTCTACTTTCTAAGCAGAAGTTTACATTGACAAAACTACTACTGAAAGCCAATTTATTATATGTAAAATATTGAATTATATAGAATAAGCTACGATAAAAGTGGGGTATTCTCTTTCATTCTTGAAGTCGCACGGATGAGCCTTTTTGACCGCTTTTTAATGGTATTTTTTGCTAAGGTCTGAAAACAAAAAAGTCCTGAATTCTGTTGAATTTCAGGACTTTTCTTCGATTTGTAAATCTTATTGGCGGTATGGACGGGATCCATTATTTTTTAGTTAAAAAACTGCATATCAAATATTTGTCTCACCTAATTTTGCAAAGGTGAACACTTTGTAATATTTCAAAATATCACATTTTGTCTTAGTATAAGACACACTTGTCCGTACATTAGTTACTCATTACAAATATAATATATTTTAATTATATGCCAAAATTTGAAGAAGTACTTAGCTATATCAGCTAATATTTTCAAAATAAAAAGTCTTACACTGAATTTAGAGAGAGGCATGTGAACCTTTCTCCTTATATCGTACTTTTCAGTGTATTATAATTTCAAAGAAACTGTTGGTTACGAATTAGCAACGCTTTTTTACAGCATTTTAAGCAGTTATTGTCTATGAATTGTCTGCCTCATGGCTAGGTTCAAAGATAGCAAAAACTAATATTTATTCACTTCAATTTCAATCTTTATTTAGCTCCTTTCCACATCGAAAATATTAATTAGGGCATATATTATCTATTACTATCAAGAATTTTAAGACAATACTTTCATCATTACAGAGCAACAGATCGCAACATTTATCGTATATTAATTATTACATTAATAAATGAAGAATCTAAATTAATAAATCTGCAGAATGTAATTATGAACTTAGTATTTGGACTACGCATAGTAGATATACGCCTACGCTTAATATGATAAGTAAAGACAAATATATGCGACAATAAGCTACATAATTAGTTTGGGAGGACTACGTGTTGATATCGATAAAATAAGTAGTAGTAATGGTTTAATCTGATCCAAAACAATCAGCTTTGCAATAACTACACTTATGGGCTGCTGCCATACACTCCTAGTTTTTGTGGAGTAAATTATAAAAAGAAAAAAGACAAATACAGCAATCATGGTGCTGATCAGATAACATCTGTTCAGATGTACATTTCGAAGTTTCAGAACAAAAATGGCTGTGATCTATGAATATGAAGTGTCGCGGTTTCGTTAGTACTATACTAATGAAAATACTTATTAATACAACTGCAACTTTCTTTCTATATATCATATAGCACCTATTTCTTTTCCTTGTAAGAGTAATATTATATATGAATAATATAATCACGTATTTCAATTAAAGCCACATGGTTAACTTTTATTTTGAGAAGATAGTATCTTCTATTAAAAACTGAAAAATACAACAACTAAATATTATCAAAGCATATATTAATTTGTAGTTTTGTTATATAATCAATAATGGGA
This sequence comes from Dysgonomonas sp. 37-18, assembly GCF_001899125.1. NCBI lineage: Bacteria > Pseudomonadati > Bacteroidota > Bacteroidia > Bacteroidales > Dysgonomonadaceae > Dysgonomonas > Dysgonomonas sp. 37-18. Next base: position 144,979 of record NZ_MKVC01000008.1, read on the forward strand.
ATATGGCTGTAATATTTATAAAAAACATGGTATGCAATCGCTGTATATTGGTGATAAATGCTGAATTGGAAAAAATTGGCATTAAAGTGAACAGCATTAAACTGGGTGAGGTTTCTTTGGAAAAAGAACTATCTAAAGATGAGAAGAACAAATTAATTAATAGCCTAAATTTATTAGGATTTGAACTGATTAATGATTTCCGAAGCCAAATTATTGAACAAATTAAAAATATTATCATCCGATGTGTTCATTACGAAGAAGACAGTCTGAAATTAAATCTTTCTGAAATATTGAGCACTGAATTACACCATGATTATCGTTATTTATCAAATATCTTTTCTAAGATAGAGGGTATCACTATCGAAAAATATTTAATTGCACAGAGGATCGAAAGAGTTAAAGAATTATTGGTCTACGATGAGCTATCTTTGAATGAAATAGCCTTTCGACTTAATTACTCTAGTGTTGCATATCTTAGTAACCAATTTAAAAAAACTACAGGACTCACTCCAAGTCATTTTAAACAAATAAAAGAGGATAAAAGAAAACCATTAGATGAGGTGTAAATCTTACAAATCATTTCTATAATTCTACAACATAAACTATCTGCTTATATATAATTTTGTTCCATAAAGTTAAGTGGACATAAAATATAATCATATAAGACGTTAATTGTATGAAAGAATTGAAATCAGAAACTATTCTTGAGGTAAAGAATCTTAAGAAAGTATACATCAAAAAGAATGGAGATCCACATATTGCTGTCAATGAAATATCCTTTGAGCTAATGAAAGGGGAAATATTCTCATTCTTAGGGCCTAACGGTGCTGGAAAAAGTACAACGATTAATATGTTAACAGCTCAACTAACCCCAACATCAGGAGAAATTCTTTTTCAAGGTCAGTCTTTAAAAGATAATCCAATTTTCGCGAAGAGTAAAGTCGGGGTAGTCGCTCAACATAATAATCTAGACAGAGGGCTCACTGCTCGTGAGAATTTAATTTATCATGGACAGTATTTTGGGATGAGCCAAGCAGAAGCAGCAAATCGGGCTGATGAACTACTTGAAAGTTTTGGTCTTACAGATTGGAAGAATGATTACGTCAAAAGTTTTTCAGGAGGAATGGCACAACGATTAAAAATAGCCAGAGCAATAATGCACCAACCTGAAATTTTATTCTTGGATGAACCTACTACAGGACTGGATCCCGCCTATCGGGAAGTTCTATGGCAACAAGTGTTAAGATTGAATAAAGAATTTAATACAACTGTATTTCTTACAACTCATTATATGGAGGAGCCAGAGCGTTTTTCAGATAAAGTAGCTATTTACAACAAGGGAGTAATTAAAGCGATCGGAACGGTACAAGAGTTAAGAGAATTAGTTCCTTCCCAAACGATTATTTCTATTACTTTAGATTATGTGACAGAAGAAATTGTAGATGAAGTAAAAAAGCTGCCAAACGTAATTAGTCTGAGTGTCAAGGATGAAAAGAACTGTATAATATATGCTGAAAACAGTAAGACTGTGCTTAATGAACTCCTTATATGGATCGAAAATAAACATCTTAGCCTAGAAAGTATCAATCTTAGTGCTACCACCTTGGATGATATATTTATATATCTGACAACTAATGATAAAAAAAATAACTAAAGAGGTTATGGAAAAGAAATTAAATCAGTTGAATGTGTTTAAAATAATGGTAAGACGGGATTTGCTTATCCAAAGCCGAGATTGGAAAGAATTTGTCTTTAGAGTAGGTATGTTACCTTTTATTTTGATTTTAACATATGGGTTTATACTACCCCAAATAGGAATATTGGATATTGATTTTCCGAATCAAATGTTTCCCGGTGTACTAGGTATGAGTTTGTTAGTTACAGGAATTCATGGAACAGCTGTGCCTTTAGCTATGGATTTTAACAACACGCGAGAAATAGAAGATAGACTTCAAGCTCCCGTCAATGTAAAGATTGTAGCTTGGGCGAAAATGTTTGTAGGTATAATTGAGTCTTGGATTGGAGCCCTGATTGTGCTACCTATATCTTTAATATTTATGGGTAGTCATCTCAATATTTCACTAGATGTAGCAAGTGGCCTTTTTTTATTTGTTGTACTATTACTTAGTTCTATTACATCTGCGACATTAGGATTATTAGTTGGAACCATCGTGAAACCAACCCAAATAGCAGCTATGTTCCCTGGTTTTTTAATGCCTCTAATATTCACTGGAGCTATATTTTTCAATTGGTCAGCACTTCAAACAATTCCTGTAATAAAATATCTGACTCTGATTAATCCATTAGTATATATCAATGAAGCATTACGCTTTATTCTTAATTCATCAGGGGAAACAATGCCTCTAATATTCAGTCTATCTGGTATTGTGATATTTACTCTAATTATGGGGTATTACGGAATGAAACGATTTATTAAAATGGCAAATAGATAAATAGCCTTTATCGTTCGAAACATGCCATTAATTTCAATATTATATATATGAAATACAGATATAAGTTCCATTAGTAATAATCAATATTTTAGTCGTACTAAGTTAGAAGAGTAAATTTATTATTCGATAACAAACCTTTACGACAACAATATACAGTAAGGTTTAATTTTACTGTATATTGTTTTATTAATATCAGAATCGAAATGAAGATGTTTACACATAACGTTTAAGCTATATATTGTAAAAATAGACCACATCATCTCTTTTTATAGATTTTTATATCTAATATTTGATGTATATGTATATATTTGTATGTTAAGATATTTTATAGTAAATATGTTTAGTTAATGAAACGGTTTTTATCAGTATTACTTTCACTTATAACACTTATAATCCTTGTCGCAGGGGCTCATCCCGTGCTGGCAATGCATTTTTGTGCGGGTGATTTCTATTCTGTTAATTTAGCTAAACCCAATCAGACCAATCATTCTTGTTGTGATAAGATGAAGAACATGTCTAAAGACAACTGCGAAAATGAGCCTAAGTCTGATCATACATCACAAACATCACTTGTAGAAGATTATAATAATTGCTGTTCTTTTAATCATGTACAATTGTCTACAGATGATTATAACTATCAAGTTCAGCAAACGAACTTGAATAATACACTGCCATTCTTTATAAATGTTTGGTTTGTGTTTTATTCAATATTCAAGGATTTTGAGTTTGATAGTACAGTTACGATCAAACATATTTTTCCTCCTGGAGGTCTGAGTAAATTAAATATAGATTTACTCTCCTATATTTGTATCTACCGCATTTGATTTTATAAGTAGAGTAACTTTTTAGTTACCAAACTGCGATTTATCCGTTTAACAAATCAGCTTTAATTACTGTTTTGTTTGGTGGATGTACCCCGTCGTACCTATGCTTATAAAATTAAAATATAATGAAACCATATTATTTTTTAATAGGCTTGGCATTCCTACCAACCTACATTCAGGCTCAAGATTCAGGTGAAACAATATATCGAACAGATTCTATTGTAATTCATTCTGAAAATTCAATCTATTCATTGTCCTTAAACTCAACACTCATTGTTGATGTTAGGGCTCATATAGAATTCTTTGAGGCACACTTCCCTGGTGCAGTCAATTTGCCCTTAGACAACCTAGCTGAATCAAAAGAGTTTTTACTCAAATATGAAAATGTAGTTGTTGTCTGTCGTACAGGAAATAGGAGTAAAATAGCTAAGAATATTCTCACAAAACTGGGACTATCAAATGTACACGATGGCGGAAATTGGCAAACTTTAAAAGAATAAATAAACGTAAATAATTCTTACTATGCTTAACAAGATTATTAAGTATTTTTTAAATAACAGATTAATAACAATGTTATTACTGGTTATTCTAATTGTTTGGGGATTATCAACAGCTCCTTTTAATTGGCACGGAGGATTACTACCTAGTGATCCAGTGCCTGTGGATGCAATCCCCGATATCGGAGAAAACCAACAGATTGTAGCATCCGAATGGATGGGACGTTCACCGAAAGATATTCAGGATCAGATAACTTATCCACTGACAACATCCCTATTAGGGATACCCGGGGTAAAAACCATCCGTAGTACATCCATGTTCGGAATGTCTTTCATCTATATCATATTTGATGACAATATAGAATTTTACTGGAGTCGTTCTCGTATTCTGGAAAAACTAAACTCTCTCCCAGCCGGAACACTTCCAGAAGGGGTACAACCTAATTTAGGACCAGACGCAACCGCTTTAGGTCAGATATTTTGGTATACATTGGAAGGTCGTAATCCTGAAACGGGAAAACCGACCGGAGGTTGGGATCCTGATGAATTAAGAACTGTTCAGGATTTTTATGCCAAATATTCTATTTCATCAGCCGAAGGGGTCTCAGAAGTAGCTTCTATCGGTGGATATATCAAAGAGTATCAGGTTGAGATAAATCCTAACTCGATGCGTGCTTACAACGTATCTATAATGGATGTGATGAATGCCGTCCAAAAGAGTAATCTTGATATCGGTGCTGAAACTGTTGAAATTAATAAAGCTGAGTATCTGGTGAGAGGATTGGGATACATAAAAAAAGTATCAGATCTGGAAGAAGCTGTAATTACTGTCCGAAACGGAGTTCCCGTTAAAATAAAAGATGTGGCATTTGTCAATCTTGGACCTGCTACCCGTCGGGGAGGACTGGATAAAGAAGGGGTCGAAGCTGTCGGAGGTGTTGTGGTTGCCCGTTACGGATCTAATCCGATGCAGGTTATACAAAATGTAAAAGACAAGATCAAAGAAATGGAAGCCGGTCTTCCACAAAAAACGTTAGCAGACGGAACTGTTTCCAAGGTGACGGTAGTTCCTTTCTATGACAGATCGGGGTTGATACAGGAAACAATTGGAACGCTTGAAACTGCTCTATCTCACGAAGTTCTTATTTGTATTATTGTAGTTATTGTACTTGTCTTTAACCTGAGGGCTTCGGTTGTGATATCGAGTATCTTACCTATTGCAGTGTTAATGACATTTATTATCATGCGTTATGCAGGAATCGAAGCTAATATTGTGGCACTGTCAGGTATTGCAATAGCTATCGGGGTAATGGTGGATATCGGTGTCGTCTTTGTCGAGAATATTATCCGGCATATGGAAGAGGAATCTAATAAAGGCGTAACAAAAGGAAAAGCATTTGTTGACCTTATATATAAGAGTGTGAGCGAAGTATCGGGTGCATTGTCTACCGCTATGCTTACTACTATTATCAGCTTTCTGCCTGTGTTCGCAATGGAAGCCCAAGAGGGTAAATTATTTAAACCTCTGGCTTATACCAAGACTTTTGCCCTGCTATCAGCATTTTTGTTAGGTATAGCGATGTTACCTACTTTAGCATATTATGTTTTCTCACTTAAGATAAGTTCTAAACTTATTCGTAAGATTTGCAACATTACACTTGTTGTGAGTGGAATTGTCCTGCTTATATTTACTGGGATTGTGCCTGTAATAGGGCTAAGCTTATTCGGGTTGAATAATCTGTTTTCTCATAAATGGAAGAACAGTAAAATACCTACTTATCTAAATGTCGGTATCGCTATCCTCATAGCTGTTTATTATCTGACAATAGAATGGCTACCTGTAGGTACACAAGAAGGTATTCCTATCAACTTTGTGTTTGTTGTATTGGCTATCGCAGTTATATTAGGAATGTTATGGGTATTGGTTATTTATTATGAGCGGATTTTGCATTGGTGCCTTGCACATCGTTGGAAGTTTATGATGATACCTATCATAACAGTGTTCTTCGGTATGATTATCTGGATAGGATTTGACAAAACATTCGGTTTCGTAGCCAATGGCTTCGAAGCAGTAGGTTGGAAAACATTCAGGCAAACAAGTATATGGCAAGCCTCCAGTAATAAATTTCCGGGTATCGGTGAAGAATTTATGCCTAGTTTGAATGAAGGTTCTTTCCTTTTGATGCCTACAAGTATGCCTCATACCGGTATAGAGCAGAATCTAGCATATATTGAAACATTGGATAAACGCATATCCAATATTCCGGAAGTTGAAGTTACTGTCGGCAAATGGGGACGTGTTAACTCAGCTCTAGACCCTGCACCGACACAGATGTTCGAAAACACAATAAATTATCGTCCCGAATATATCTTGGATCAAAACGGACATAGACAACGGTTCAAAGTAAACAGAAAGGGCGAGTTTTTACTTGCTAATGGTTCAGCTCATAACCCTAAAGATGGATTCCGACTCATTCCGGCAGATAGCCTTGTTATAGATAAGAATGGAGACTATTTCCGTCAATGGCGTCCTCAGATAAAAAATACGGATGATATCTGGCAAGAGATTGTGAATGTATCTCATATGCCCGGACTTACTTCTTCGCCGAAGTTACAACCGATAGAAGCCCGTCTGGTCATGTTATCGACCGGAATGAGAGCTCCGATGGGTATAAAAGTATCAGGTCCTGATCTTGAATCTATCGAGAAAGGAGGCAAAGCTTTGGAAGCTGCATTAAAAGATGTTCCGTCGATACTTCCTTCAACTGTATTTTATGATCGAGCAGTGGGAGCACCATATATTGAAATCAAACTGAACCGGGAGAATATGGCTCGGTATGGCATTACAGTAGCCGATCTACAAGAAGTAATTAGTTCTGCTGTTGGTGGCATGCCATTAACTACAACGGTAGAAGGACGTGAACGCTTCCCTGTCAGACTACGCTATCCCCGCGAGTTAAGAGAGAATCCCGAAGAGCTATCTAGACTTATTGTACCCACAGCTACAGGTGCACAGATTCCTCTTAGCGAAGTGGCAGATATAGAATATACCAAAGGGGCACAAATGATACAAAGCGAAAATACCTTCCTGTTGGGATATGTTATTTTCGATAAAGTTGCAGGTAAAGCTGAAGTTGAAGTTGTAAAAGAAGCAGATAAAATATTGACCGAGAAAATCGCTTCGGGAGAAATTCAGCTTCCTAAAGGAGTTTCCTACAAGTTTGCAGGTAATTATGAACAGCAAGAACGTGCAGCCAATCGTTTGCTCATAGTAATACCATTGAGTCTACTGGCTATTTTGCTAATTCTTTATTTCCAATTTAAAACGGTTACAGCGTCACTCATTCACTTCTCGGGTGTTATTGTGGCTTTTGCCGGAGGATTTATTCTGCTTTGGTTATATGGAGAACCTTGGTTTATGAACTTTTCTATGGGAGGATCGAATGTTCGGGACATGTTCCAGATGCATCCTATCAACCTAAGTATAGCTGTATGGGTTGGATTTATAGCCTTGTTTGGTATAGCTACCAACGATGGAGTATTGATGGGTACTTATATACATGACACATTCCTGAAAGAAAATCCTCATACAAAAGATGAAATCAGGGAAGCTGTAGTACATGCAGGATTAAAAAGGGTACGTCCGGCAGCTATGACCACAGCTACTGCATTGATTGCTTTACTACCTGTATTGACTTCTACCGGAAAAGGATCTGATATAATGATCCCTATGGCTATACCAACTTTCGGCGGTATGCTTATTCAATCTATGACCATGTTTGTAGTTCCTGTATTCCAGTGTTGGTGGAGAGAATGGGCTATAAGAAAACATGGAGGTATTAAAGAATAAAAACAAAGCTTATGAAAAGAAATAATATAAAATATTTATTGATTGCATTCATAATAGCAACGTCCTTTATGAATACATATGGACAGAATATAGACTCATTGAGTCATTATTTGCAAGTTGCTGCCCAAAATAATCCTGGAGTAAAAGCCGATTTTTTTGCATATAAGGCTTCCTTGCAAAAGATACCTCAAGAAGGAGCCTATGAAGATCCTCAACTCGAAATAGGCATGTTCCTTCAACCAATGGATATCATAGGCGGAAAACAGGTTGCAGAGTTTAAACTAATGCAAATGTTTCCTTGGTTTGGCACAAAAAAAGCAGCCCAGAAAGAGGCTACGCACATGGCAAAGATGTCTTATGAGAAATTCAGAGAAACAAGAGACAATCTGTACCTTGATGTCTATACCCAATGGTATATCTTATGTAGTTTACAACAACGTTTGGTGAATAACAGGGAAAATAAAGCTTTACTTTCCCAACTCGAAGAACTGGCTGTTCGCAAGTTTGCTTCCCCATCGGGCAATTCATCTACAGGATATTCCATTCCGTCTCCCCCACCTTCGGCAGCAAGTAGCACACCTGTGATTGCAGGCGGAGGTATGTCCGGTATGTCCTCAATGGGAGGTGGTAGCTCTAAATCTTCCTCTATGTCTACATCGCAAGGTAATATGTCCTCAATGGGAGGAGGTTCTACTGGTATGTCTTCTATGGGATCCTCCACATCTGGTATGTCCGATGTCTTACGCATACAATTGGAGATCGCCGAAATTGAAAACAACATAGCCAGCTTATTATCTGAAATAGCGGCAGAAAAAGCCAAATTTAATACTCTATTGAATCGTCATGTGAGCAGTGATATTCAGATCCCCGAATCATTCGAGCAGACACCATTTCTTTTCGATGGAGCATCTATAATGGCTAAAATCGAAAATCAGAATCCGATGCTGGGAATGATAACAGAAGAAGGTCTCTCTTACAAGGCTAAAGCTGAAATGGATAAGAAGATGAGTTATCCGATGTTTGGTATAGGAGTGCAGTATATGCTTAATAAGAAAACTGATGAGACAATGCTTGCAATGGGTGATATGAATGGCAAAGACATGATCATGCCAATGGTATCTGTCAGCATTCCCTTGTACCGAAACAAATACAAAGCTCAGCAGAGGGAGAGTAAATTTTGGTGGCAGGCCAGCCGTGAGAAATATGATAATACCCGCAATACGTTGGAATCAGAATTATATAAAACTAAACACCTTCTTGATGATGCAGCCCGCAAGATTGCCTTGTATAAAAAACAGGAGGAGTTAGCTAAGACAACCTATAATTTGATTATTCAGGAATTTGTTTCAGGTAAAAGTGACCTGACTAATGTAATTCAGGTACAACGGCAGTTACTAGACTATCAGTTAAAAGAAGCGGAATCTATAGCAAGTTACAATACAATGGTAGCCTCTATAGAGAAATTAATTTCATTCAAAAAAGATACGGAACAATAAAAAACTTTCATATTATGGATACGAATAAAATAAAACAAGTGTTCAGAAATAATTATATCAGGTACGGGATTATCCTACTTATAGGCATTCTGTTAGGATGGGTAATATTTTCAGGAGGATCTGACTCTATGCATGCGGAAGATCATTCAGGACATACCCACGAGATGACCACAGATGAAAACGGAAAACAAGTGTGGACTTGCTCGATGCATCCTCAAATAAAAATGGATAAACCGGGTAAGTGTCCGATCTGTGGAATGGATCTGATTCCATTAAAAACAGCAGGAACAGGAGATGCAGCTGTTGACCCGGATGCAATACAAATGTCGAAAGAAGCTGTCGCATTGGCAAATATTCAAACAACAGTTGTAAGCAAACAAAATCCGGTAAAAGAAGTCCGTTTGTATGGTACAGTTCAGGCAGATGAACGCCTATCTCAATCTCAAACCTCTCACGTGAATGGTCGTATAGAAAAGCTATTCATCAACTTTACAGGAGAGAGTGTACATCAGGGACAGACTATTGCCACTATTTATTCTCCGGAGTTATTGAGTGCCCAACAAGAATTACTCGAAGCTGCTAAAATGCAATCTGTTCAGCCAGCCTTATTGCAGGCGGCAAGGGAGAAACTAAGACTCTGGAAATTAACAGATCAACAAATTTCGCGGATAGAACAGTCTAAGACTATTTCGCCATACGTTGAAGTAAAGGCTACAACTAGTGGTATTGTTGTCGGGAAAAAAGTAAGTCAGGGTGATTACGTTAATCAGGGAAATGTACTGTTTGACGTTGCTAATTTTTCAAGAGTGTGGGTTATGTTTGATGCTTACGAGTCGGATCTTCCTTTCTTAAAGGTAGGGGATAAACTTGAATATACACTTCAGGCATTGCCCGGAAAAACATTGTCGGGAAATATTTCTTTTATTAATCCTATATTAGATCCTGTGACACGTACAGCTAAAATACGTATCGAGGCAGCCAATCCGGGAATGCAGTTAAAACCCGAAATGTATGCTAATGCTGTAATTAAGTCACCTCTTAAACAATACGACAATCAGCTAGTCATACCGAAGTCTGCCGTTCTCTGGACAGGTAAACGCTCAATTGTTTATGTAAAACAACCCAATACTGAAACTCCTGCATTTATGCTTCATCAGGTAGAATTAGGACCTTCTTTAGGTGATTCGTATGTGGTCGTTTCAGGTATAAATGACGGCGATGAAATTGTTACTAATGGTGCATTCACAATAGACGCGAGTGCCCAATTAGAAGGAAAGCGCAGTATGATGAACGAGGATTCTGCTCGTCCAGCAACAGGTCATGAAGAACATAATATGACTGGAAATTCTCATGATATGAATCATCATGAGCATCCAGACCATAATACGGCTAAAAATATTCAAACTGAAAAAAAAACAAATACAGAACAGAGTATAATTAGTGTACAAGGACTTTGTGAAATATGTAAAAGCCGTATTGAGAAAGCGGCAAAATCGGTAAATGGAGTGATACTCGCAACATGGAATGAGAAATCAAAACAACTTCAGTTAAACTTTGATCCGACTAAGACATCAATTAATGAGATTAGCAAAGCTATAGCGAATGCAGGACACGACACAAATAAATATAAGGCTCCAAATGCTGTTTATGATGCATTACCGAGCTGCTGTAAATACAGAGTTACTAAATAATCGATTTTTTTAAACAATTAATTTAAAATAAAATGAAACATTTTTTTATAGCATCAATGACTTTCGGTGTAATATTTTTGGCTTCGTGTAATTCCAATGCTTCGACTAAAGAGGGACATAATACATCGGTAATAGAAACTCAGGATTCAAAAACGAATCCTGAATCAGAACTTGCGAGTAGCATTGATCATGCTACCCTCGGAGTACAAGGTGATTGTGAAATATGTAAAGAGCGCATTGAAACAGCCGCTAAAAGTGTAAAAGGTGTTGCTTCTGCCAATTGGGACATAAGTAAGAAGAAAATTGATCTCAGTTTCGACTCTAAACTAACAAATCTTGATTCTATAAGCAAAGCGATAGCTAAAGTGGGACATCGTACTGATAAAGATCCGGCAGATCCAGATGCTTACGAGGCGTTACCTACATGTTGTCAGGTATAAATACTTAGTATAAATTTTATATAACCACTCTAATTTATTTTTCATTAAATATTTATTCAGAGTGGTTGTATTTAAAGGACATGGTTATGAGTAATAAAATTAGAGTAAGTCCGGTAAAAAAGCTGGAACCGACACCTCCAAAACATGTTTTTTTTGATAAATATATATCTATCATTAGTTTGAGCATAGGATCTATTATCGGTCTTTTATTTTGGTATCTCTTAATACGATGTAGTAATGGTTCGTGTGCAAAGCTCAATTATCCTGTTCCGTTCATGGGAATATCAGCATTTATCACATGGTGTATATTTATAGCGATTTTCAAAAAGGGATAATCTTCATCATATTAATTAACAAGAAAATAGCCTCCATATGAATAGTAATAATAGCCCAATAACACTGCCTTACGAATTAGAAAAAACAGTGTTGTTAATTGGAAAAATAATCTTGAGAAATAGAAAAAACATACTAAACCAATTTGGTTTAACTTGTACTCAATTTGAGATATTAGCTGCAATATTTGAGCACTCAAATAAAGGGAAAGAGCTCACTCAGATTCGTTTATCTGACACAGCTCTAATTGATGCAATGACGGTATCTACAGTTTTAAGGTCTTTACAAAAAAAAGGCTTAGTAAAGAGAGATAGAGATGATATAGATACTCGTATTCTCAAAATAACATTTACAACTCAAGGCAAATTATATTTTAATCAAATAATACACGAAATTGACAAGCATAAGATTAGTCTTTACAAAGATTTTGAAAAAAGTCTATTATTGACTCTTCATAAGAAACTAGAACAAAGTTTGCTCAATTGTTATTTTTCGTAATTCTTATAGATTTCTATTTCTTAAAATCGAAATTGAGTATTAATTTTGGTATTGAAATGAAAAGTTTTTTATTAATCATACTCGCTGCATTCTATTTGGTAATATCGATTGGATTTATCAATTATAATGTGTATTGTCAGAATCGATTAATGAAAACCTCTTTAGTTGTGAATAATTTGAATTGTGACAAATGTCCAAATTGTACACAAAAGCAATGTAAGAAAGATGGAAGTTGCTGTAAACACTCAAAAGAGCATTTACAGCTAAAGGTTGACCAGAACCATAACATTTCACATATTGAGATTACACCTCAACAAATTGAGATTCTAAGTATATTTTTATCTGGATATATTACTCCAGATGCGAATACGATCAGCAAAGAAACTTATCCGGTAACAAATGCCCCGCCACTAGGAGCTCAAAATCCAATTCATATTCTTAACTGCACTTACCTTATTTAAACCTATTGCTCAACAATAGGAAGACTTATTGTGTCTTTTTTCTAAAGGCATAATACACTTCATTTTTTTAGTCTTTTCATCTAAAAGACTATTCATTCAATTTATACATTTTCATAAAAAGCAGAATATGAACAAAAAAATAATTGTTCTACTGATGCTGCTTTCGGTATGTAAGATTCTACCTGCTCAAACATCGTTGAGTATGCAGGATGCCTTGCGTATTGCCTCAGGTAATTATCAAAGTATCAAAGCGAAGAGAAATTATCTGCAAGCATCAGAAGCCACAGAACAAGCTAGTAAACGAGAATATCTACCCGACCTGAAATTTTCAGCTCAGCAAAGCTACGGAACTATCAATGCCCAGAACGGACCTATGTATGGTTTTGGAGGACTCGGAGTCGCGTCAACCAGTGTCCCTTTGGCTGAGCAAAACTGGAACGCCGCTTTCGGCTCTCTGTATCTGGCTAATATCAATTGGGATTTTTTTACTTTCGGTCAGATCAGTAATAATATAAATCTGTCCCGTCTGGCAAAAGAAAAAAATAGTTCTGATTTAAAACAGGAAATATTTCAGCATCAGATACGAACCGTGTCAGCTTATCTTAATCTATTAGCTATTCAACGAATGGTATTTGTCCAACAACAAAATGTAGATAGAGCCGAGGTATTCCTCTCAACGGTACAGAGTCTAGCAGACAGTGAATTGAAGCCAAAGGTAGACGCTTCTTTGGCTCAGGCAGAAGTATCGAATGCAAAAATAAGTCTGATAAAAGTTTTGGATAAAGAACTTGAGTTATCGAAAGTATTAGCCGTTCTTTTAGGTATTGAATATACCCAATTTCAATTGGAGGATACTTTCTCAAAATCGTCACCAGCGTTACTTTCTTTAGCATCTGAAGACTCTCAAAATCATCCCTCATTGCTATATAAGCAAGCCATTATAGATCATAGTAATGGACAGATAAAGTTATTGAAATCTCAAAATCTGCCAAGATTTTCTTTATTCGGAGTATTGCAAGGGAGAGGATCGGGTTTTGAATATAATTATGTTCAGGATAATTCAGCCTTCTCCCGAAAGTACACAGACGGAGTTGGAATAGACAGGACTAACTATTTGATTGGTGTCGGTGTAACGTGGAATTTTACATCACTATTCCGTAATCATTCTAAAATAAAAAGCCAAAGATTCACTTCATCAGCATTAGTTGATGAATATAAGTTATTAGAAAGTGAATTAAAAGCCCAATCACTTATGGCAGACGGAAGAATACTTAATGCTTTGGATTATAAAAAAGAATCTCCTATACAAGTAAAAGCTGCCACTGAAGCATATCAACAACATTTAGCTTTGTATAAAAACGGATTAACCACGATTGCAGATCTTACTCAATCTTTTTATAGTCTGAACAGAGCCGAAACGGATAACGAGATTGCAATTATCAACGTTTGGCAAGCTTTATTGTTGAAAGCTTCTTCTGTGGGAGACATCAATTTATTCACTAACGAAATAGATCAATAAAATATGAATTTAATCAGAGCTGCATTACGTAAACCAATAGCGGTATTGGTACTGGTAATGGGGTTGTTATTTTTCGGAATAAAAGCAACCCGTGATGTGCGGGTGGATATTCTTCCCGAAATGAATTTGCCGGTGGTTTACATTGCACACTCATTCGGAGGCTATACTCCTAGCCAGATGGAAGGATATTTCACTAAAATGTACATCAATATGATGCTATTTACCAATGGTATCAAAAACATTGAAACAAAAAATACGCAAGGTCTTACCTTGATGAAGGTGACTTTTTATGAGAATACGGATATGGGGCAGGCAATTGCTGAAATCAGTGCCTTATCCAACAGATCGCAAGTATTCTTACCACCAGGGGCTCCAGCTCCTTTCATTATCCGTTTCGATGCTTCGTCTCAACCTGTAGGACAACTTGTTTTTAAGAGTTCCACTAAAACAAATAATGAATTGCAGGATATTGCCAACTTTACGGCAAGACCTTTTCTTATTGCAATTCCCGGTCTTACGAGTGCACCTCCGTTTGGGGGAAGCCCCCGAACAATTGAGATCAATGTCGATCCTTCGGCATTGCGGGTGCACAATATGTCACCGGATCAAATTGTAGAAGCGATCACCAAGAACAATATTACCGCTCCAGGGGGTAATGTGCAGATTGGAGACATCAATTACCTGACTCCTACAAATAATACTATAAAAGGAGTAAAGGATTTTGAAGATATACCACTATTTAAAGGAGATGTTCAGACCGTATATCTGCGTGATGTAGCAACGGTAAAAGATGGAGCAGATATAACAACAGGATATGCTTTGGTAAACGGAAAACGTTCTGTTTATATCAATATTGCTAAATCGGGAAAAGCCTCTACTTGGGATGTTGTGAAGAACTTGAAAGCTCAGATACCTACAATCCAGAAAAACCTTCCTGATGATGTAACCATTTCTTACGAGTTCGATCAATCAACGTATGTAATCAATGCCGTAAAAAGTTTGATTACCGAAGGAGTAATCGGAGCTTTGCTTACCGGACTGATGGTTTTGTTATTCCTTCGGGACAGACGTTCTGCATTTATTGTCATTCTGACAATACCGATTTCGTTAATATCATCTGTTTTATTTCTGCAATTGTTCGGGCAAACGATTAATATTATGACCTTGTCCGGTCTTGCTCTGGCTGTCGGGATATTGGTAGATGAAAGTACTGTCACGATAGAGAATATACATCGCCACTTAGAGATGGGTAAGAAAAAGGCAACCGCCGTATGGGATGCTTGTAAAGAAATTGCTTTTCCTAAGTTACTTATCATGTTGAGTGTGCTGGCAGCTTTTGTGCCTGCACTCACGATGTCGGGAATACCCGGGGCATTGTTTAAACCTTTGGCTTTAGCTATCAGTTTTGCGATGATAACCTCTTTTCTTCTTTCTCAGACATTTGTGCCTATCCTATCCAACTGGCTGATAAAAGAGAAAGAAATTAAAGAAGAACATAAAGAGGGTGCTTTTGATCGGTTTAGAAACAAGTTTGAGAATTTTATCAGTGGTCTGCTTAATAAGCGAAAGATAATTACATTCGGTTATTTGCTTGCAAGTATTGGCATTGTGGTTTTGTTATTTAATATAATCGGTAGAGATGTACTCCCTTCTGTTAATTCCAGCCAGTTTCAAATGAGAATCAAAGCTCCCGAAGGAACAAGGCTGGATGTAACAGAACAAAAGATACATAAAGTATTAGATGAATTAGACCAAATGATAGGTAAAGATCATATAAAGATCACCTCAGCTTTTGTCGGACAACACCCATCCACATTTGCGGTGAGTCCTATCTATCTATACAATGCAGGACCTCATGAAGCGACACTTCAGGTGGCAATGAATGATAATCATTTAAATCTGGATAACCTGAAAGAAGAAATTCGTAAGCAATTGAAAGAGAAAATGCCTGAATTGCAGATATCTTTTGAGCCAATGGATTTGACCGAAAAAGTGTTGAGCCAGGGAACGAATAACCCGATTGAAGTACGCTTCTCAGGAATGATGAAGAAACGTAACGAAATGTATGCCAATAAGCTTTTGGCAAAGCTCAACGAAATTAATTATTTGCGGGATCAGCAAATACCTCAATCTTTAAATTACCCGACTCTGAATATTGATGTGGACCGTGTGCGTGCAGCTCAACTAGGAGTTGATATGTCTGATATTACCCGTTCAATGGTTGCATCTACATCATCATCCCGTTATACCAATAAGAACTTCTGGATAGGCGGTATGATGAATATGGCCTATGATATTCAGGTACAAGTGCCTATTAATGAAATGTCGAGTGTTGATGATTTATCGAATATTCCGGTATCTAAAGGGAGTGTTCGTCCCATTCTCGGTGATGTTGCTACTATTACACAAGGTAAAGGATACGGGGAAAGTTATAACAAAGGCTCCATGGGATATACTTCTGTTATCGCCAACGTTCATCAAAAAGATTTAGGACGTGCAGCTAAAGATATACAAGCAGCGATTAACTCATTGGGGGAAATGCCTAAAGGATTGAATGTTGAAGTGGCAGGGATGGCTCCGGTATTGACCGATACAATGAATAGTTTGGAAGGAGGATTACTCGTATCCATTGTTGTGATATTTATTATGTTGGCTGCAAATTTCCAATCTTTCAAAGTATCGGCAGTCATATTAACCAGTGTTCCGGCTGTAATTCTGGGAGCATTGAGTATGCTTCTGTTAACAGGCTCAACTCTTAACCTGCAATCTTACATGGGTCTAATCATGTCAATCGGAGTATCTATTGCGAATGCTTTGCTGCTTATATCGAATGCAGAGGATATCCGTAAGCAAACCGGTGATGCTCTAGGGGCAGCTAAGGAGGCAGCGGCTCTGCGTATACGTCCTATTATCATGACAAGTTTAGCGATGACGGCAGGTATGCTCCCAATGGCTATTGGCTTTGGAGAAGGTGGAGATCAAACCTCTCCTCTTGGACGAGCTGTGATTGGTGGTATTATAGCTTCTACTTTTGCCGTATTAGTTATACTTCCTCAGATATATGCCTACATGCAAAATAAAGCATCGATACAATCGGTATCCTTAGATCCGGAAGATGCAGAAAGTAAATACTTTGATAATGAAATTAAATAAGAAATAAGCAGAATGAAAAAGATATATAATATTGTTTTAGCTACAACATTCATCTTACTATTCGGTGCATGCTCAACTAAAGAAAAGAAAGCAGAAGAACCGCAAGCTGGAATGAATATGCCTATGAGCTTAGAGACTGTCAAACTCAATAAATCAAATCCGACAGTACCGGTTCGCCTTCCCGGGGAATTAATTGCAGATCAGGAAGTACAGATTTATGCAAAAGTTGCCAGCTATGTACAAACACTAAAGGTCGATGTAGGCTCTAAGGTTTCGCAAGGTCAAGTATTAATAACTATGGAAGCCCCTGAGATTAATTCTCAACTAGCATCTGCACTGTCGAAGATGAAAGCACAGGAGGCTATTTATATAGCCACGAAAGCAACTTATGACAGAACTATCAAAGCTGCTCAAACAGAAGGGGCTGTTTCGCAAGATGCCATTGATCAAATAACAGCAAAGAAAGACGCTGACGAAGCCCAATACACTGCATCAAAATCTGTTTACCAAGAGATTAAGGCAATGGAGAATTATCTGGTTATACGTGCACCTTTTTCGGGGATTGTAACAGAACGTAATACAGATATAGGTGCTTATGTAGGTCCTGCGGGTAAAGGTTCAGACAGACCATTGTTGGTCGTTCAAAAAGATGCAGCATTAAGGCTTGTATTAGCAATTCCTGAAGCTCATACTCCTTACATTCAAATAGGTGACACCGTGAAATTTTCAGCCAAATCAATTCCTCAGAAAGTATTTACGGGACTTGTTGTCAGAAAAGCAGGTGCTTTGGATTCTAAATTAAGGGCTGAACGTATCGAGATTGATGTGCAAAATCAAGATAACCTTTTATTACCTCGTATGATTGTTGATGCAAACATTACTCTCCAATCTAAAGAACCTACATTCTTTATTTCCAAATCAGCTTTGGTCGATGGAAATATGGGTATATATGTCATGAAAATTGTAGAAGGCAAAACTCAAAAAGTACCTGTTCGGAAAGGACGGACAAACGGAATGACAATAGAGGTATTTGGCAATCTGGAGCCTAATGATGAGATATTATTAAAAGTAAGTGAGGAAACCAAAGAAAACATGTTCATACCTAAAGAATAGGTTTCTTCACTAAGAAGAGTGTTGGTTAGCCAATACCAACACTCTTTGATTATTAATATTAAATAATAGAGATTATGAAAACAGTAGCGATCATTTTTTTAATAACCATAATTCTTAGTTCCTGTAAAGTCAGTAATATTGTAACACCAACAAATGAGGTAGGAACCCTACCCAGAAAGGAAGGAAAACATTATGTACTGGGAGTAAGAGGAGAATGTGAAATGTGTCAGGAAGAAATAGAAAAAGTTGCACGATTTAATGTAAAAGGGGTTTCTTTTGCTTATTGGATACAAAACGATCAAAAGCTGTTAGTGGATTTTGATCCGACAAAAACAAATATAGACTCGATAAGTATTGCTTTAGCCAGATGGGGATATGATACAGAGAGGCATATTGCCGATACTAAGACATACAATGCTTTACCTCATTGTTGCAGATACAGATAATTACTTGAAATATGAATATACGTTTGATAGAAGAAAAAGATAATCAAGCTGTGGCTCGTATAATACGAGCCACTCTGGAAGAATTTGGAGCCAACCAGCCGGGAACTGTATATTATGACCAGAGTATATGGTCTTTGAGTGACATTGTAAACAATGATAAAAGTGCATACTTTGTCATCGAAGAAAATAATAAGATACTAGGTGGTGCAGGTATTTATCCGACTCAAGGTTTACCCGAACATACAGCCGAACTAGTGAAGCTATACACTATCCCTGAAATCAGAGGAAAGGGATATGGCAAGCGATTGATAAATATATGTCTTGATTTTGCCAAACAAGTAGGATATAAGCATATATATATCGAAAGTATGGAAGAACTAAGCATGGCTGTCGGTTTATACGAAAGATTAGGATTTAAATACCTAGATGCTCCTATGGGAGAAAGTGGACATAATTACTGTAAAATATGGATGTTGAAGAATTTAGACGAATGAAGAAAATAGCAATAATAAGTGATATACATGCCAATTTGCCGGCATTAGAAAAAGTTTTAGAGGATATTCATTCTAATTTTAGGGCCGATCAAATTTATTGTCTTGGAGATTTAACCGATGGAGCTCCTTGGACAAACGAAGTTATCGATCTGATTCAAGAATATAATATCCCCACAATTATGGGGAATCATGACGAACGAATAGCTTTCGATTATGAAGTGCATCCTCTCAAAAAACATACATTAGAAGAACAACTTGCTCGTGCAGAAACTATACGGCAAACAAAGGAAACAATATCTGAAACCAATAGTGAATACTTATCAGAGTTAAAACCTAATATCAGATTTAGTTATGCAGATATATCTTTTCTGCTTGTGCATGGCAGTCCTAAGAGCAACGAAGAATATATCTACGAAAATCATGATACAGAATCTATAATAAGTATGTTTGAATCGAATCAAGCGGATGTTATTGTTTCTGGACATACGCACTTGTCTTTTATAAAGGAAGTTTATTGCAATGATTTACCTAAATTGTTCATCAACGCAGGATCGATTGGTCGCAGTAAAGAGCCGAATGGAGGAAAAGCCGTTTATTTACAATTGACAATAAATGAAGACGGGCCCACATTTGACGAAAAGGTAAAGCTCACTCTTCGGAAAATTGATTATGATATACGCAAAACGATAAATGGCATAAAGAATAGTTCTACTCCAGACTTTTATGCCAACTTTTTATTGAAGTCTATTCGTTAAAGGTTAGCACAAATGCAAATAAGTGTTTCTAGTTTTTAAGCTCTGAATAAGAATTATTACGCAAATCTAATACAATACTATGGAACAGTTTATTCGTCAAATAAAGGAAAACATTAATAAAAAGATTCAATTTATAGAATTAGAAGAGAGTAATATTTTTCAAAAATCAATTAGTATTATTTCTTTATTAGAAACAGCTTTTGATGAATTGAAAGAATTCGTTTCAAATTATACCTTTCAAAATCAACTCGACGAGATTACTTTCTTTAAAGAAACAAAGCCTCAACTTTTCAGTATTCTAATTTACCATAGAAAGATGTATAATCTGGAAATGAGAATGCCAACAGGTAGTTACATTGAT
Organism: Dysgonomonas sp. 37-18; assembly: GCF_001899125.1. Taxonomy (NCBI): domain Bacteria; kingdom Pseudomonadati; phylum Bacteroidota; class Bacteroidia; order Bacteroidales; family Dysgonomonadaceae; genus Dysgonomonas; species Dysgonomonas sp. 37-18. Next base: position 165,363 of record NZ_MKVC01000008.1, read on the forward strand.
AGAAAGAATTATTTAGAAAGTATATTAGGACGAATAAAGTATTTCTTCGATAATAATGCAGACTTCTATCAGTATTATCGTTCAGGAAGTACCCACCTTGATAAATATTACTTTCTTAGAGGTAAGCCGGACATTCAGTTAATACAGGATTGCTTCTACTTTGAAAGGGACTCTAAGTTCTCTACAAGCTTTGATTTTAAAGTTGCAAAGATGATTGCCAATGAGAGATTAACAGTTTATATAAATAATAAGCTTTTAAACATAGATAATCTCGAACGGAATATTCCAGAAACATTTAGTTTTCCAAAAGCGAAGCTTACATGGACAGCAAAGAAAGCAGAACTTGTTGAACAGATTTACGCATGGGATAATGTGGGTTGTTTCAATAATGGCAATACTAACATCAAAGAGCTTGCTGAATATATTGAGATAGTCTTCAATATCAATTTGGGAGATTTCTATCACACATTTCTTGAAATCCGGGAACGCAAAGGTAGCCGCACCTTGTTTTTAGATAAAATGATTAAGCTTCTCGAAGAAAGAATGGATGGATTAGACAATAAATGAATCGAAATAATAACTTATATTTGTATGAATAAAAAGAAAAACAGGAGTATTCATAATACTTCTTGATATATATAACATAACGTTCACGTAAACGTCTCATCACGAAAACTGGTAATTTTAGAAGAACGAGACGAAATGTGCAATGTTCATGCTATACGAAAGTATGGTGTGGACATGCCTGTTTCGTTCTTCGGGTATACCAGTACCTCGTGATGGAGCAGTGCATGCTCCACACTTCTTTTTTGTATATTGCACATCTAAATATTATATCTATGCGAAAAATCAGATTATATATTGCAGCATCTATCGATGGATATATTGCTAATATAGACGGAGGTTTAGACTGGCTCTCAGCATATCCAATTACACTTAAATTGGGCTATGGCTATAATGAATTCTTCGATTCAGTAGATAGTGTCATCATGGGAGGTAGAACTTATCGGGATATTCTTAATATGGATGTAATCTATCCATACAAGGATAAAATATCATATATAATTACAAGAAATAAGATGAACAATCCGAAAGAGAATATTCATTTTATTTCGGATAATATTATAGAAACTCTATCAGAGAAAAAAAAACAGGAAGGCAAAGACATCTGGCTTGTGGGTGGAGGTGAAATTATTTCGATGTTTCTTGATAATGATTTAATAGATGAAATGACAATTACAATCATACCGATCATGCTTGGAGCAGAAATTCCTTTATTTCCCAATACAGCTAAAGAATCGACTTGGAAGCTACACAACACCCATACATACAGCAATAATGTATTACAAGTTGAATACCATCGAAATATTTAGCCTTAAATGCGATAAAAATAAAATCCAATTTACCCAAGTTTATCCCAAGCTTGGGTATTTATTTTTCCATACATTTCCACATGTAATAGAGCTAAAAATAGTCTTCAAAGCCCCATGTTTCTTCATTAAAATTTCACACCACAGATTCTCATCTTAGTAAATCAAAATAATTAGAAAAAGGATACTATCTATTAGTAAATTAGATATTTATCTATAAATAGTCATCCCAACTTGGGCTTTTGAAACTTCTAAATATCAGACCTTTGCTTCAAACAAATATGATATGGAAGTTATAACAATAGATTCAGAAGCATTTAAAGAGTTAATCAGAAAGATTGATTCGATTACCGACTACATCCGAAATAATGACACGTCCAGTATATCTAAAGAATTAGATGAAGTATGGGTTGATAGTTATGAAGTATGCACTTTCCTTCGGATAAGCGAACGCACTTTGCAACGTCTTCGCTCCAATCAACTTATCTCATATTCTATCCTGTCAGGGAAAACCTATTATACCATAGGAGAAATAAAGCGTATTCTAGAGGAACGCTTGGTTAAAACAGGAGAAGAAGCACTATCTGATTTGATCACTAACCATCAACAGTATATTGAACGCAGGAAAAGAAATAAGCCTAAAAAATAAAGTTATGATGATAGACGACGAAATATTCGAGTCCAACATAAAAGGGCTAGCCAGACTTCTCAAACGTATTGATGAAAAAGTTGATAAGCTACTGGTTTCTGAGAACAGTGGTGTATTGGGAGAGCGTTTACTTGATAATCAGGATTTATGTCTGTTCCTTAAAATCACCCCACGTACTTTACAACGCTATCGCAATTTAGGATTACTCCCTTTCAAAACAATCTGTAAACGGAACTACTATAGGGAATCTGATGTAAAAGTATTTGTCGATCAATATTTCGGAGGAAAGGATAAACCTACAGATAAAGATAAATGGCAGAAGAAAAGCAGTTCAAAAAACAAAGACAATATCCAATAGCAGATCATTAAAATTCTTTTCTATTAGCCTTTTTAGAGTTTCTTCGTTGTGAAACGCAGAAACTCTTTTTATTGTTACAATCTCATTCCTCTATATTCAGAATTCTCATCCTTATTTTTCTTATTCTCTGAAATACTAACATTTCCATTATCAGGCCTGCCTAATAATATCCGATCCCTGTTTGCATCAATAATCTCCTTAATACTCATTGGTTGTCCAGAACGTACATCACTTACAGAATCAACAGACTGTACAGAAACAACTTTTTGAACTTCTTTCGGTTCATCTTTGGTTGTCAGAGTAAGCTGAATCTGCCGATCCAAAGCGACCAATTCTGTTTTCAGCTCTTTTAATTGTGGCTCTTTCTTGAAAGAAGAATCAATAACTTCTTTAAGTATTGGGAGATCCTTAGATAGCTTTTCATTGTCGGTCTGGTATTTCTCAATCAACTTAGGAATACGTTCCAAAGCATTCAGGAAATTCATAGCGGCTAGTTTGGAATCAGCAGCAATATGCCCATTGTTGTAGTTGTACTTTATTCCACCCTCCCCTTCTATAAGGAACCGATTATCTTTGAAAATAGAGCCTTCCTTTTGACTATCCTCGGTCTTTACAAGAAGCTTGAAATCATAGAGTGTTCCAATGGTAAAATACTCGTTATTAGTACGGGCATTATCCGATAAGTGATTTAACTTTTCTCCGATAATTTTCAGATCAGATGAATTTATCCCTTCCAATTTTACAGGATTCAGTTTATTTCCTTCCTTATCTGTTTGAACACGATTGCTGAACGCATCCCAATCTTTTGTCATGCGGTTTATCATCTGTGTATTCCCGTCAATGGTTCGGGTACTATCTTCATATTTAAATGTGGCTGAAGATTTACTTTTGACAAATGCTTTCTTCTCACTTTCCAAAGCATTGATCTTTTTCTCCAGCTTGGCTTTTTCCAACAAATCGGTATTACCTGAAAGAATTGCTACATACTCCGAAAAATTCATGCCTGCACTTTCATCCATACTGCCTTCATCAATGGTGCGACTACCCAGACTATTATTCTTTAGCTGATTGATAAATGTCTGCTTATTCTGTAACAGATTGAACTTATAGGAATCAAGGCTTTTCTCGACTGCATAGATAACTACATCCACTTTGTTATCTGCATATAGTTTAGCGATCTCATTCCCTTTTCGGATAGCACGCCCGTCCCGTTGTTGCAGATCTGATGGCCTCCAAGGTGTATCCAGATGATGAATAGCAACAGCTCTTTGTTGAGCGTTCACTCCTGTGCCCAACATAGAAGTAGAACCAAACAATACTCGGATACGCCCTTCATTCATCCCCTCGATCATTGCTTTACGGGCATTATCTGTCTTTGCTTCCTGAATAAAACGTATCTCATGTGCCGGAATACCATGATCCTCTACCAGCTTTCGCTTAATCTCCGAATAAGGATTCCATTCATTGGGTTTATATGTCCCTAAGTCAGAGAATACAAATTGGGTTCCTTTATTGGATTCATATTTATTGTAATATTCGGCTATCTTAGCTGCACAATGCGATGCTTTATTATCAATATGGTCTCCATATGCCTGATTAATCATCCGCATATCCAATGACATTTTACGGGCATAGTCAGTTGCAATCAGCATTTTTGCCTTATCTTCTTTCTCTGTCAGTGGAGCACGACCGAGCAATGTAGCATCTCCGGTTTTGGCAAATTCCATTAGTTTTTGAATAAATATTTCCTGCTGTGGTGTTGGCGGAATATTGTACAGTATCTCATTCTTTTCGGGACGATCTATACCAATATCCTTTGCTGTACGAAAATCAGTTATCTCCGCATAAAAGTTCGCCAGTTCTGGGACTTTAATAAAATAACGGAAACGTTCTTTCTGTACAATCTGGTTGGTAACCGAGAATTCATAATCGGTTGTTTTCTTTGCATAGATTGCTGCCCATGCATCAAAAGAATTGATACCCTGATTCTCCAATTCTTTCGGACGAAGGTATTTGAATAACAGATATAATTCTGTCAGGGAGTTAGATATGGTTGTCCCCGAAAGAAATGTTGCTCCTAAGTCCTTACCTGTACGTTCTTGTATGGTGCGAACGGCAAAGAGCATATTCAAAGCTCGCTGGCTTCCTTCAGGATTACCTAAGCCTGCAACACGATCATGTCGAGTGGTAAAAGTCAGGTTCTTAAATTGATGAGATTCGTCTACAAACAAATGGTCGATTCCCATCATTTTGAAATCTACCACATCATCTGTCCGGTTCTTTATCGTATCGGCAAGCACACTCAGCTTTACCTCCAGATTCTGTTTCCTTATTTCCAATCCCCGTAACATGCGTTTGGAAGCGGATTTACCTTCAATCTGTTCGATAACACGAAGATTCTCTTCGACCGAATCCAGTTCTGCCCGAAATATCTGTTGCTGCATTTCAGGAGATTGGGGTAGCTTTCCGAATTGGTCGTGTGTTAATATAACAGCATCCCAGTTGTTGTTCTTTATATCATTGAAGATCTTTACCCGTTTACTTGGTGTAAAGTCTTCCTTTCCCGGATAGAGAATTTTAGCATTCGGGTATGCTGTTCTAAAGGTATGAGCTATTTCGTGTACATTGGCTTTCAATCCTAATATCATCGGCTTGTTAGTTAAACCAAGCCGTTTCATTTCATAGGCTGCAATACACATAATAAGCGTCTTTCCGCCACCGACTTCGTGATCAGCTATGCCTCCTCCTATCAGTTTCTGCATCCAGATACAGTCTTTCTGACTCGGATATAAATCGACAATACCCAATGCTTTCAGGTCAAGATCAGGGAATGTCTGATGTGAACCATCGTATTCAGGACGGACATAACAGTTGAATTTTTTATTATATAAATCTGCTAACTTATTTTGAAATTCGGGGGATTGTTCGTTGAGCCAGTCGGTAAAGCCATTCCGGATTTCGTCTATTTTGGAATTTGCTAATTGGATTGCTTCCGGGTCTGCGACTTTTACACTTTTACGTTCCCCGTTCTCATCCAAAACTTCAATTGTCTTGGTAATATTCGGAGTTGTATTAAGTAATGCATGCTTCATCAGATGAATCCCTGTAAAAAGCTGCTTTTCACTTTGTACAGCAAACTTTTCATTAATGATCAGGTTGCTTCGTTCGGAATTGACAGTAAAATCATCACGAGAGGCATAATATTCAATATTCACATTGGTTTCAAAGAGTGTACCGGCATAATCCCGATAGGTTTGCATCGGGATCCAGCGTTCTCCGAAATTAAAATCTAGTTCAGCATAGCGGATCGGTTGCGGAATGGATTCTTCTAATACTTTAAGGGCGGTTTGTGATGCCGGATCATTCGGATGATTAGTGAGATAGTTTTTGACTTGCTCTGCTTTTTCAATCACATTTCCTGAAATAAATTTATCCCGGATCTCAAATTTTTGGATCATCGGGTTGAAATAGATTTGTCCTTCCAGTTCCTTTAATACCTCTTCCTGTTTTTTATTATCCAGTAGTGAGAGCATGTAATCCATGTGAATCTCACCATATTTGTTTAATGATGCGACTAAAGCTTCTCGGGAAGTTTCTGCGTGTTTTACCTCATCAGGATTAAAACTTACAGGTCTCTGAAATATATCCGCCTTTTGCAATCTTCCGTCTATCCTGCGTTCTAATGCAAGAATCGCTGTTCCGGAAGCATCCATCTTGATTATATCCAGATTCTTCTTATCATTCAGATTCCCATAGAGCCTGAAAAAAGAATTGTAAGAGATATTCAGACCTTTTCGTAAATCAGGTTCTTCAATTAGGTTCTTGGCTTCATAATCGTACAATTTATGATATGCATCCCGTAATTGAATATATCTGTCAACCTTTGACTGTTGTGTTGTCGACAGATCTAAAGGCTGAAACATGGCATCTGTCCTGTAACGTTCTTTCAGATAGCCGATCTGCCCGTCATTTTTGACTAATGAGCCTTGTTTATGATATTCTTCCAATATGCCGGAGAATGGTCGAAGTTCCATCGGTAGCTTTGGTTTCTCTTCCCTGATAACTTGTTTGGGGGTGGGTTCAGGCTTTTGTCTCTCATTGGAGGAAAACAAACTTAACTGTACAGGTTTTTGATTGGATTGAGGTGTGCGTTTTCTTTTGTTCGGTTTAATCTGTGTACGCTCGGCTTCTGTAAACCCAAACAAATCATATAATGACATGGTTGGTTGTGATACATTCAGCTCAATAACTTTCGCTTTTTCTTCTACCGATTGTGATTTGTTATTTAATGCAGATGTACTTTGAACAGCTTTTTGGCTTTGTGTTGAATATTTATAGTATAAGTTCAAATCGAGATTCAGTTTAAAATCTGTATTCAACATTTGCTTTAAATCAGAAGAAATAGCTTCTATTCCTCCTTCATGTAAGAATACCTGTGCCGGCTTTCCATAAGGATCGGTATCTGTAAATCCTTTGGTATGGACTATTCGTTGCAGGTTCTCAAAGCTGCTGTTTATTGTTATGCTGGGTGAAAGCTCATAGGTTGTCAGGAACTTTTTCTCCTGACGGGTTAGTTCTTGCTTTTGTGTATTCTTTTGCAGAACGATTAAGTCACTGCCGACTTCTGTTCCTGCATTTTCTATAAAGAGATTATTCGGTAAACGGATAGCTGATATCAGATTCGTATTATTCATCAGCCATTGGCGAACGGCCTGGTTATTGGGTGAGTTTAATACTCCCTGAGAGGTAATAAATGCCATCAATCCTCCTTCACGCAATGTTTCAACTCCTTTCAGAAAGAAATAATTGTGAATGGCCCGAGTAGAATCCCTATGCAGTTTATCTGTTTTCATAAATTCTGCATCGAATACACTCATCTCACCAAAAGGGATATTGGAGGTAACTACATCGAAATGATTATCATATCGGCTTTCTATCGTTTCAAAACCATCTACAATAACTTTATCATCAGGATTGATAAAGGAAAGGATTTTACCTGTTAACAGATCCTTTTCAAAATTGACAATATCAGCTTTGAGGTAGCGGAAAGAAAAAGCAGAGGAAAAACCACCCATGCCTGCTGATGGATCTAACAGGGTATTTATCTGTACATCGTTATCACTGAATGTATCGGCTAGAGCCTGAACAACTAAAGGCGGAGTATAGAAAGCTGTCAGTACCGAGTTCTTTATACTATTGATATATTGCTTATACTCTATAGTAGAATCGGTATTATCCCTTATTACTCTATGCAGCTCGGCAACCATTGGGAATAACTCTAATTCAGATTTTGCCCATGATGCTGTATCTGCCAGGCTATTGACAGGATTAAGTACACATTTAAGTCCTCCGAATCCGGTATATTCCATTAATATGTCCTGTTCAATTTCGGTAGCCGGGCGTTGTTCTTTTTCAAGGGTGAAGACAACCTTGATTGCATCGATATTGGCTCTGAGATGAGCCTTTTTATTATAGCTCATGTTCATCCTCCCATATATCGATTAATCCAACCAGTTCCGTATAGAGTAGATTGTATTCGGCAGAATACGCAAACTCATCATGCAGGGTATATTCTGTAAAGACTTCTTCACAGAGAGGAAGTAGTAACATCGTTTTCTGAAAGACTTCGCTTTCGGGGATATAGGAAAATTCCTCTAAGAGAATCGTCCGAATGGTATCGAACTTGGAGAACAAAAGCCCTTCATATAAAGCTTTAGAAGCCATTTCTTCGGCTCGGTCGTGAGAATAACCGTCTTTTATAGCATTGGAATAGGCTTCAGCTGCAATATCTGCTCTTGTTTTAATGAATAGGGAATCTCCTGTTTTGTCAGGATGGCTTTCCTGAAGATAGGAATGAAGAAGCAATCCGTAATAGGATAACTCCTGCCGGTTATTTTTAGCTTTCATTGTGATGGAAATTAGTGGAGGCCGGCAGACCGTTTTTAATAATGTAGTATAGGGGATTGCTTATAAAAGCAGAACGGCTCCCGGGTTTTCCTTTCCCCGAGAGCCTCCACTAATTTCTCAAAGTTACAAGCTGGCCAAAGTACCTCCCGATACAAAGCAGCCTATGAAGTAAAGTTGTAGAAATCAGTGGTAAATATAGGGATTTATATGTTATCTTCTTATTCCCCGGGATTGTTGCTGAGACTCTTCCTGTCCCTGCTTATTCTCCTGCTTTTCTTTCTGTTTTTCAGTCGGTGTGGTTTGCCCTTGTTCCAAAGGCTCTTTTACTTTCTTGGTAGCTTCATTGGTTTTCCCTTCCGAATTAACGGCAACCTGAACCTTGTGCCGGTCATCAGGTTTAACAGTTCCTTGTTCCAATGCTTTTTTGTAATCGGTAGCAAACATGAAGTCGGTTTTACCCGTTTCGGGTTTCCATGTAATGTAGCCATTGTAGTTTTTCCCGTTGCGATCAGTTAGCCCACTGACATAAACGGTTTTTCCTTCATTCAGGCTCATCTGCTGATCTTCGGTCAGTTCTTTCTTGCGGAAAGACTTTGGAGCTTCTTGCTGGCTTTCGGATTGGTGTTGGGACTGGCTTTGCTTGGGATTATTCCCAAAATGTATTTCAAGTCCTCTTCTGTCTGCATTAATCTGAACAGTACCATTGAACAAGGTGTCTTTCTTGGATTTCATATCTTCTAAGTACACGCCTTTCCCTTCTGCCAGATCTTTCTTCTGTTCCTCACTTAATTTGATACCTTTAAATTCATCCGGTATTTTTATCCTGTCGGCTCGAAGGGCTACCAGTTCATTGGTCAATTTATCGATAGAGACAAAAGCATTCATCTTCATGCCTTCTTTGGGTTCAATCTCGATCAGTCTTCCGGCATTACTTGTCTGACGAAGATTCTCTTTATCTTCTTTTGTGAATGTTGCTCCCATAAAGGGATAATTGAGTTCGGGTGCATTACGTATATTGTGAATACGAAGTCTAAGATTACCCTCTGCATCTTCCCTGAAAGACAGTCGGGCATCGGAATAGACAGCTTCTCCCAAAGCCTCGGTTTTGATGGTAAGCAATACAGGGGATTTTTGCCAGTTCAGCATCGGCACTAAACTACCTGATCTCTCTAATTTTTCTTTGGTTATACCTAAGTCGGCTAATTGATCCCAGTTAATACGGGATTCATCCAACGCCTGGTATTCTTTTGGTGCGAAAGCTTCGGGTAATATCTTGTAGGCATCTAATGCTTCTTTATTGGATGGATTATCGGGGTCTTTCAGCATTTCTTTGAGAACAGGTGTAATACTCTCAAACAACTCTAACGGGATTTTAAAAAAATGGAAATGTGTAGGATCTTTACTCTGGCTCAGAAAGTTTTTGAAGAAGTTTTCTAATACATCGGCATTCTTGTCGATTTTCAGAAAAGCAGGTTCATTCTCTTTGGTTGGCTTAACCGTTTTAGGTGTTCCGTCTTCGTTGATACCGCTGACAACATTTAAGTTATTACTATCTTTTTCTGTGACTAGCAGAATTTCTTGGTCGTTTACTTTTTCATTCATCTTATAAAAAATTAGTGATGCATCAATAGCAATGCTTCACTAATTTAGAATGAAATAATCGGTATATAATTGATTATAAAAGAACTGTCAACTGATGACATCTGGTGTCATCAGTTGTCTGACAAAATATTCGAAAATCGGTTTTTATGTTTTATTCAAAATTACAGACGTTATTAATTCGAAAGTTATATCTTTATAACAGAATCATTTGTATTATATATTGAAGAATACATGACTTTAAAAAATCTATTAATATCAAATACACCTAGAGAGGAATCAGGAAGTGACACTGCAAGAAAATATTCATTCCAAAATGATGTTTCTTTATTCCTTTTAATGAGCCGGTTTCATTCAGATGAAAATAATTATGTATTCTTGTTTGATTTCCACGATGACTTAGCTGTTTTGGATAATAATGAGAATCCATCTGAAATTGATTTTTTTCAAATTAAGAGTAAGGATAGGGGTAATTGGACTACAGCTAATTTAATAAAGAAAGAGAAAAAAGATAATTTATCATTAGTAGGTAAATTATATTTTAATAAAATTAAATTCAGAGAATATGTTCGTTCTTTGAATATTATATCAAATGCAACTTTTAATGTAAAATTAGCTGAACCGAAAAAAAACTCTATTTTATTGGAGAAAATTCTATTATCTAATCTATCAAAAAGCGAAATAACTAAAATTGAAAAGGTTTTAAAAGAAGAATTTAAAATTGAGAATGTTTCTGACTTTAAGGATTTAACAATATTAGAGGTTACTAAGGTTAGCAATAAAGATAGTATGTCTCATTTAGTTGGTTATTTAGGAGAATTAATTCATTCTATAAACCCTAATAGTAATGTAAATTCAGCTTTAGCATATAGACAAATTTCAAATGAGATTAAAAGAAAGGCAGAACAAAAAACATCTAATAAGTCTATTTCTACATTTGAAGAAATAATAGAGATTAAAGGTATCTCAAAATTAGATTTTTTAACCCTACTGAAAAATGCAGGTTTATATAAAAGTACAGAGACTGAGTGGTCTGAAATTGTTCAACTAATAGCACCTCATTTTAATTTTCAAGAAATAAAGAAGTTGAAGTTGGAATGGAATAACTTAGCAGCTAAAGAAATCACATTATCCAATAATTTAGCCTTTCTACAACTTAATAAAAAAATTAGTGAGAAAATAGAAAATATCGAAATGGGAGAGTTAAATTTAAAACAAGTAGTAGATAAAATATATGCAGAAATAGTAAATATAGATCTTTTTGAAGAGTTTTTTGTGAAAGCAATCATTATAAAAAAACTATATGAATAAGAAGAGTAATTATAAGCAGCTAATTAGAAACTTAAGAGAAAGAAAAGATGACAGAGTCGAAAAAATTATATATATCGGAAATAATCCTCATCTCAAGAAAAAAGGAAACAGCACGAAGAATTAAATTTGATCCAGAAAGAACAATAATTACAGGTACAAACCACACAGGAAAATCCTCTCTTCTGAAATCTATATACTGGACATTTGGGGCTGAACCAGTATTTAATAAACGTTTTAAAGAAGATAACATTTTATCTCTTGTCAAATTTGAATTAAATAATGTCCCGTATGAAATTATAAGAGATGGAAAGCAGATAGCTGTTTTTGATTATAACGGAAATTTAATTCATAAAAGTCAATCAATCACTAATGATCTAGCTCCATTTCTTTCAAAGTTATTTAATTTTTATCCTCTTTTTCCTAAGCAGGATGGAACATTCATTATTCCTCCTCCTGCATATTTATTTCTTCCATTTTACATTGATCAAGATAAAAGTTGGTCTAACACATGGATATCTTTCAATAATCTAAATTTAATCAAAGGATATAAAAAATTAGTAATTAATTATCATTCGGGATTTTTACCTAATGAATATTATAATTTAAATAAAGAAAAAGAAACCTTTTTACAAAGGCAGAGTGAGCTAGAGAAAGAATATAATATGACATCTAAGATATTAACTGATATTTCAGAAAAACTCTCAGATGCAACATTCAATATTGATATTAATAAATTCAAAGATGAAATAAAAAAGTTATTAGTTGAGTATGAAATATTAAAAACAAAAGAGGATAAATTAAAGAATGTATTGTTAGATCTACACCATTTAAAAATGATGTATGAGGTTCAAATAGATCTAATCACTAATGCCATATTAGAATCAAATAAAGACCTGTCTTTTGCTACTAATGTTTTAGAAGAACACATTGACTGTCCAATGTGCGGAACACATTTTGAGAATTCTTTTTTAGAAAGATTTGAGATTGCACAAGATGAAGAAAAAAGTAGAGACTTATTGTTAGATATGAAATCTGAGTTAAAGGATATTGAGTCTCGAATATCTAAAGAAGCAGACAAGCTTAATTCAAATACAGTTGAATTATCTAAAATTAATGAATTATTAGAATCTAAACAGGGAAATATAAAACTCAAAGATGTTATAGAAAGTAACGGCAGAAATCAGGTAAAGCAAATCTTTGATGAGAGAAAAAGTGACTTAATATATGAAATTACTGTCATAAAAGAAGAACTAGTTGAATTAGAAAAAAATATAAAGAAATTTAAAGATCGAAAACGGAAACAGGAATTAGATTTGTTTTACAGTTCGAAGATGTCATCTTTCATCAGAAAGCTTGATATTTATACACTTTCTGATGATTCTTACTCTACATTTAATAAACAAATTGATAATTTAGAAACAGGCAGTTCAAAACCAAGAGTATTGATGGCATATTATTTTGCTTTTTTACACCTAATACAGGAATATTCAACAACCTGTTTCTGTCCAATCATTATAGATTCTCCTAATCAACAAGATCAAGACGAATTCCATTTAGATAAAATTTATTCTTTTATTAATGCAAATCAACCAGCCAATTCTCAAATGATTATAGGTGCAGCAGAAGTCTTTGAAAATGAATTAGAAGGGCATAAAATTATATTAACTGAAAAATTTGCTCTTTTAAATGAACAAGAATATCCAGCAGCAATTGCAGAAGTTAGCAATAAATTATTCCTTCTTTATGATTAAAGAACTTATTATTCATTTCTTTACCAGTTTACTCAACTTCGGATCTTTCATAATCCGCTCCATTTCAATCTCAACAATCTGAGCAACATCTTTCTTAATGGTGTAATAATTATTCTCGATAACATCTTTCATTGGTTTATCATATACTTCTTGAAAATCCAAAATAACAGGTATCTGTTTGAACTCTTTCGTTTCAGCAGATACCTTTTCTGTATCTACGACAATCTGAGCATGAAATATCTTCTGTTCGATTCGTTCTTCAAAATTATCAGAAACAGAGCCAACAAATATACCCTGTGTGAGTGTTGAAATTTTAGATGCCGGAATCAAAGCATCTAACTGGGTATTGATTGTAGTAGACTTATCCTGTTTATTGATGGTCATCGATTGTCGTTTCTGTAATACCTTTCCAAATCGATCTGATAAATTCTTAGCAGTGTCACCAACAACTTGTCCCGAGAAAATATTGCCAACTGTATTCATTACAACATCAGCTTCTTCACGTCCATAGTCACGAGTCAACTGTGATATATCCTGAAAGCCCAGACAAACAGCTACTTTGTTGCTTCGGGCGGTTGCTATCAGATTATCCAATCCTCGAAAGTAGATTGTTGGTAACTCATCAATAATAACAGATGATTTCAACAAGCCTTTCTTATTGATTAACTTTACGATACGGCTATTGTATAATCCTAAAGCTGCTCCATAGATGTTTTGCCTATCGGGGTTATTACCAACACATAATATTTTCGGAGCATCGGGATTATTGATATCTAACGTAAAATCATTGCCCGACATCACCCAATAGAGCTGTGGTGAAATCATTCTTGATAATGGTATCTTAGCACTGGCAATCTGTCCCTGTAATTGTTCTTGTGCATTTCCATGCCATGCGTCCATAAAAGGAGAAAGGTAATTTTCTAACTGAGCATACGATGTCAAAATAGGAAATATCTCTTTATAGGGTTTATTCAGAAACTCAATAGCATGAGGAAATGTACAATATTTACCACCATCGTATAATTTCAAATACCAGATAATGGCAGCAAGTAAAATAATTGGAGATTCGACAAAGAAGTCGCCTTGCTTTTGTATCCATGTTTTATTTAAGTTCAACATAATCGTATATGCTGATTCATAAGCATCTGATATATCTGTCATAAATTCAGGTGCAATCGGATTACAACGATGACTATACTCAGGATTATCAAAATTGATAACATAAAATTGAGGATCAACATTATATCTATCTGCATACTGCAACATCTTATTGTAGGCTATTGTAGATAAATCAGGATATTTAAAATCATAACAGTATAAAGCAAAGCCCTTACTAATCTGCTGGTCTATATAATTATTGACTACAGCAAATGACTTACCACTACCGGGAGTTCCTAACACGATCGTTGCCCGAAAAGGATTAACCACATTGATCCAACCCTTGTGTTGCTTTTTCTGATATTGAAATAATGTAGGCAGATTGACCGAATATTCATTTTCCATGAGCTGTGTTTCCTGCATAAAACTTTCGTTCTCCATATTGAAAACATCATCCATTAGATTCGTTTTCAATAATCTGCTCATCCACAATCCACCCATCAGCAACAGAATATAGCCGATTGTCATTATGAATATATACAAGGCTGTGTTGGCTACTAATGGTAGAGGCAAAGCCAATATCCACCAATTGAGAAAGAAAAAGATAAACCCAAAGAACAGGAATACATATATTTTGTTCCAAGTTATTTTTTCCTCTTTTACCCCTTTCGTACCTAAACAGGATAGAGCCAGAAACACCACTGCGAACAGCTTCGTCCAAAGGATATGTGAAAACAATCCTGCTGTATTCTGAAAATTAAGTAGTATTTTATCTACTACACTGCTGTTAATTCCACCATCTAATATTGCTTGGTAACAAAACCAATAAATATGAATAACCACAAATAAAATACTAATGGCTCGCATAAATTCCATTACTTTTGCGAGTCCTCTCAAATCGTCTTCATTTTGCATAATCTATATTTTGAATTCTGATTTCAAAAATAGATTCATTAATGAATGATTTATAAGACATTTAGGTGCCAATATTGGACAATAAAAAAACTAATTTCTTTTCCTTATATTAAGGAAAAGAATAGATATTGATTGATCCGTCAGCTACCGACTTATTTTTTAAGTAAATTAGATCTATTTTCCATATTTCCTAAATGCAGATACAGTTTGGTAGATACCATAAGAAAGAAATATTTTTGAAACAAAAAATAAACTTTCACCCCAAGCGTTTAGTTCTATTCCATCAAGTTTATCTCTAAAATTTAAGACATTTAAGATGTTTAAATAACCTTTCCATACCTCTCCGAAATTATTAAACTTAAAATCTATAATAAAAATAGGGGTTTCTATACCAAAAAAATTAATTAAAATAAAGAATAGAAGGGCTATCGTCATAGTAAAAAGAATCCCTTGGACCCACTTTAGTCCAAAACCATTGGAACAAAAATTTAAAAGAAGAAGCAAAATTCGTCCTAAAGGAATATTTTTCAGATAAGAACTAAAAGAGACTCTCTTATCTCGTTTAAGCTTCTTCAACAACTCTATCATATATATATTCATTTCAATCTGTTTCATCTGGACTGATTGAATGATATTATTTAGTTTAGAAGATTCGTTTTTTAATATTTGAGCCGTATTTCGATTAGATATATTTCTCTTTTCTAATTCTGTATCTAATAAATTAAAGTAACCAACTACAATAGTCGCATTTAAATCTATCTTATCAATCTGGCACTCAATCACATCAACTCTACCATTTATTGAATTCTCTAAGAAAATGAATTTGTTTATGGATGATTCACTAATTCTAAGACGTCCTTCTGATTTTACAGAAGAAAAATAACAGTTAAGTTCTTTTATATTTTCTCTTTCTATATGAATATCTCCAGTAACTTTGACAGATTTTAAAGTCAGTTTTTCAAAGGTTATTATATTATTTTGCTCATCGCTGGTATATGAAGAGAACAACATAATATTGGAAACAATAGAATCTTCAATCAGTAACATTTCACTAAAAATAGAATTTTCAAAAGATATATAGTCTGAATATATGCATTTTAGAAATGTTGTAGATAATGTGAATTTTATATTTGAAAAGACCGTTCTCCCATTAAAAGAACATTCCCTAAAAAGAATAAAATTATCATGTCCATGAACAGTTGTTTCTGGGGAAACAAATACCAATGCATTTGCATCAAATGTTTTTTCAAAGATAACACTCCAAAATTCAGTTGAAAATGAATGTATCTTTGCTTTTTGCATATAAACATTGTCCTTAAAATTGCAGTTGGTAAAAGATGTCGTAGATGGAAATTCCATTCCAACGAAAGATGTTATTGCATAAAAAGTACATTTAGAAAAACTAGTATTAGAAATCACTTGAGCATCATCAAACCTAACTCTACCTTTAAAAACCACATAATGAAAAAATGCTCCATGAAGAATACTATTTGAGAAATTTATATCCTCTATGATTTCGAATAAGTACCCATTATCTTCTTTTAGATGATTTATACCATCAACAATACCAGCTAAATCACATAAATTAAAGATTCTATTTTCGTTTCCGTTTTTATCTACATTACAAAAAGTAGATAAATTACAATTAGACAAATCAATAACCAGTTCAAATGGTCTTTCTTGTGTGACTTCTTTATATTTCTTTTTTTGCTCTTGAAAACCCAAATTCACCCATGCCGCAATCTCTTCCGCTGTTTTTAAAATAGTTCGATCATTAGGGTCTTTAGGAAAATCAATTTTTGCTTTTCGACGGATTCTCATAATCTTTAATTTATTCAAGTAAATTTAGTGATGTTTGATTTACATCCCAAACATATTTTACTTTTCGATTAAATAAATTATAATCCTCGTTTGCGTCTCTTTTCTTCCATCTTCATTCTGCGAGTAAAAGCCTCTTCTGCATAGTCTGTTCCATGCTGTTCTAATAAAGAAAGATCTACTGTCGAATCTTCTTGTTTGTTATTATATTCGGCGTTTTCGGTAAAGCCGTCGATCGGTTTATCAGCATCAGATCCTTTGGTTGTATTGTCTGTCGGATTTATGATTAGGGGATGTTTATTTGTAGTATCACTCTTAGATAGTTCATTGAATATATTTGCGGAGAACTCCTTTCCCATTTTAGAGCCATTGAAAATACATCTACTCTGATGATCTATAAATGTTGCCCCATAGATACGCCCCTCTGTATTCTCCCGAAATACGACATTGATATTATTTTTAGCCAATTCATTCACAAAAGTTTGCTTATCGGTATAGCTACTTACTGCTGAACTAACAATCAATTTCGGGGATTCAAATATTTTGTGTTCTTTCATATACTTAGCTGAATACTCCAGTCGGCTTTGTAACGTATCATATCCTACACTTTTGCCGATAACAGAAGCTTTTATCGGATTACCTACCTTTTCTCCTTTCTCATCTATGGCTGAATATACCAGACCTGAATAATTCTTTCCCTTAATCTCGCCCTTTACTTCCTCTACTGTTACCCCATAAAGGGATAATAGAGTACGGAACTCATTTACGGATTGGAAACGATAATTCTTAATGAGAGCTTTTGAAATATTGGCTATCTGCTTCTTTATATATCCCGATTGATAATCTACCCGTTTAAGCTGTGGTAGTTCTTCTGATCTGTTTTTCTTCTCGACAGGATGTAGAGTATACATTTTTTCCAATTCTCTGGTTATCTTTTTTGATTGATAAAAATTATTAGAATCTCCAATCTTTCTTCCGTTCCCATCTATATTTACGGTCACGATATGAATGTGCTTCCGGTCTAAATCTTCATGCTTGTAGACAATATAAGGTTGGTCTCCTAAACCCATATTTTGCATATAATTATGAGCAATATCACTATACATTTCATCTGAAACTACATCATCGGGATGGGGATTAATAGATATATGCAGGACTGGTTTTTCGGTATTCTTATTTGCATTCAGGTATGGTGCAAATGATAGATTTGCCAGATACATATTCAGAGAGCCATCCCGATTTAATATAATCCGATTGCTGAAAAGAACCTTCGCTTGTTGCTCTTTTACTTTCTCCTGATTATACAACAATGCACCTTGAAGAGAACTTCCCTTACTTATTTTTGCAACCATAGATGCCCGTATTTTTGTTCAAACTCATCTGTTAATTCCATCATTTGTTTTTGTAAAATGACTAATTCAAGTGTTGCTTTCTCCAGTTTATAGAGAAAAGCCAACGCTTTCTTCTCTGTAAAATTTGATTTCAAAGCCTTTACTATCTGGTTATAATTTGTTCCGATAGCACGGTATTGTCCGAAAAAAGTTGTCATCCGCATATAATAATCCTGTACTCCCTTATCAATTTTGACCACTTTGATGGGTCTGTTAAAAATACATGAGGTTATAAAATGTGCTTTGACTGCTTCTCCCGACTGCTCAAATAAGGATAGAAATTTATTATTCTCATCTATATTCATTCGGATAGAATAGCGAAATACGGCAGGTTTCTCTTTCGGGTTCCTTCCACCTTTTCGCCTGTTTGATTGATTATCTGGTATCATAACTATATAAATATTTAATGAATAAAATCATGACTTCGGAATGATTTTCTCCCCTGTAAGGGGCAAGGGTTTTGAGCAGCCGGAAAGTATTTCGGGCTGCTCAAAACATACCTTGCTGTATTCTGACGAATACCAAAATCCATCCTCCGATGGATTGCCCGAGAAGCTAATTTCGGAAACGACAATTAGCCAATTCAAAATCCGGAAGATTATCATCACACTACAAAGGTAGAGTCCATTAATCAAAAGGTTATCACAGGTTTATCGGACAAATGGTGACACCAGATGTCATTAGATGACAGTTCTTTTTTTACCGCTATTGGTTACCTATTTTCAATGTTCTTTTGTGTGGATCAATTAACGAATTGGTGAGTTCTGCCATTCAAAAATTCTTTAATGAAAGATGTATATAATCTGCTCAGTAGCAAATTATATCGTGAGTGTATGAGGTCTTTCACTAGGGTAACAATGACAGAGGTTATGGCTTCATGAATGAATGACTTCATTAAGTCATGACGTCAAGCTATAACTCATTTGATATGGAGTTCACGAACTTCATATTCATATCATTCAGTAAGTAATGATATCCTTATGTAACTCGTGAATAGCTGAACGAACTTTATGATTTCTGATTGATCGAATGAATTATTGAATTACTCATTTAAAACAGTATCACATGAAAGAGAAAACTTTATTTATCGCAGTCTCTACCCAAAAGGGAGGAGCTGGAAAAACAGCTTTAACCGTACTACTATCCAGTTATCTGCATTATTCACAAGGTTACAATGTAGCTATCGTGGATTGTGACTATCCTCAATACAGCATCAATGGGATGCGAGTGCGGGATAAACAGTCTATAACAGAAGATCCGTATTACAAATCACTATTTTATAAGCAGTGTAAGAACCTGAATAAAAAGGCTTATCCGATTGAAGTGAGCAGAACGACTGAAGCGATCGAAACAGCAGAACGGATTATTCATGAATCAGAAGTACCCTTGGATTTTATATTCTTCGACCTACCCGGAACAATGAATACCAAAGGAGTATTAAGCACTCTTGCTCAAATGGATCATATAATAACACCTATTACTGCTGACCGCATGGTTTTGGAAAGTTCATTGGAATATGCCGGACTGATCAATGAGCAGATTATAACTACAGGCAAGGGAAATATCAAAAGTCTGCATTTACTCTGGAATATGGTGGATGGAAGAGAAAGTAACCATCTGTATGGAGTCTACGAATCAGTGATAGCTGAATTGGGCTTACAGGTCATGAAATCATTTGTCCCCGACACCAAACGTTTTCGCCATGAAATAACAACGGAACATAAACCAATCTTCCGTTCTACTTTACTTCCTGCCGATAAGAGGTTGATAAAAGGCAGCCAGTTGGATCAGGTCACTGATGAATTTCTATCTATCGTGAAGGGAGGTGCTAATGGCTAAAAAGGAAAAAGAAGACGAAATTGATGAAGATTTTCTGCTGGCATCCATAGGAGAACGTAAGGAAGGCAAAGCTCCTCCCAAAAAAGAAGAAGATATAGTAGAAAATATAGAAGAAGTAGCAAAGCCTAAAGAGAATAGTAGTAAACGGAACAAGCGAAGCAGTAGCAGTACGGATGATTATGAAGCAACTTTTCTATGCCGTAATGAGATACGACTGCGTCAGGGTGCATATATCAGCAGATCGGTATATCAAACGATTATGCGGATAGTAAAACAGATAGCCGGAGATGATGTATCAGTGGGTGGCTACATCGACAATGTTCTGAAGCATCATCTTGAAAAATACAAGGATGAGATAAATACTTTGTATAAACAGGACCGAACCGATTTAATCGACTAGACGATGATAGAGCTAATTATTATCCTATGCCTTGTGGGAATTATCCTGATTAAACTGTCAGATTACAAGATAACCATCAAGAAGAATTCTTCTGATTCTAAATCAGAGATTGCAAAGTCTCTGAAAAGAGGAAAAAGAGTCGGACGGGTTGGGAAAAGCATGCCCGATATCAGACAAATGATGACATTGAATGACAGTTCTTTAGAATCAGATAATCCACAAAAAAAAGAGCATATATTTGATTCATCAAAGGATGAAAGCGAGCCTGATCCGAAGGACTTAGTGATAGATGCCGATCCTTCCGAAACAGTAATTGATAAGGAAGACGAAGACGAAATTGCTGCTTATACAAAAGGTGAAGTCTATACAGCCGGAGGGATGGATTATGAGGTAATGATGAATACCGTAAAGGTTATAAACAGCAAGACCGCCACCCAAGAAGAGGAACATAAGGCCGGACAGGTTTTGTTAGATAACCGGGATACGGAACTGGTGGATAAGATGGTTTCAGCAAAGAAAGAATTATCTGTCAGGATAATATCACTCATCGGACTCCGTCTTCAACAATATGCCGAAGAGAATCCGCAGAATGTTGAGTCAGGTCTTGCTTCTCATCTAAATGAATCGGATGAATATAAGAATTTTAAAGCAGATGATTATTTCTAAAGTCAGATAATAACCATTTTAAGAAAGGAGGTTGCTTATGAGATAGAGAGTTGTAGAATATCTTTAATAAAACGGTCTGTGACCGCCACTAATTTCCAACGTTACAAGTTTAACCCGCTATGGGGAACTATCCACTCCCCATAGCTTAAAATCAAATTTATGTACAAAAAAGTTTCATTTTTTGTAGCCATACTCATGGCTGCATCAGCCTCTGCATTCGCTCAGGGAAACGGTATGCAGGGTATTACGGATGCGACAAATATGGTGACATCCTACTTTGATCCCGCCACTAAACTGATCTATGCTATCGGTGCTGTAGTCGGTCTGATCGGAGGTGTAAAGGTGTACTCCAAGTTCAGCTCAGGTGATCCCGACACATCTAAAACTGCCGCTTCGTGGTTCGGAGCCTGTATCTTCCTGATTGTTGCCGCCACCATCCTTCGCTCATTCTTCTTATAAGAGTCTCAGACTCTCTTATCTTACTTTTAATAACGAGAAGAATGGCAGAATATTCAATCAACAAAGGAATCGGAAAGCCCGCAGAATTTCGAGGACTCAAAAGTCAGTACCTCTTCATTTTTGCAGGTGGACTATTGTCTGTATTTATCGTCTTTGTGATAATGTACATGATCGGGATCAGTCAGGTTATCTGTATCGGGTTCGGAGTAGTTACTGCCGGAACATTGGTCTGGGCAACATTCCACCTGAACGACAAATACGGAGAGCATGGGCTCATGAAGTTACAAGCCATCCGTAATCATCCCCGCTATATTATCAATCGTAAACGAATCGTACAACTGATTAGTCGTGTCAAAAGAAAGGAGGACATTGTATGAGAAATACATTAAGTGCAGCCACACTGGAAAGCAAGTTTCCCATACTGGCAGTTGAGCATGACTGTATCCTGAGTAAAGATGCGGACATAACAGTAGTCTATCGGGTAGAACTGCCCGAACTTTTTACAGTCACTTCTCCTGAGTATGAAGCAATTCATGCAGCCTGGGTAAAAGCGATGAAGGTATTACCCAACTATTCGATTGTCTGCAAGCAGGACTGGTTTATCGAAGAGGATTATACCCCCGAATTGCAGAAAGAAGACATCAGTTTTCTATCCCGCAGTTTCGAGCGTCATTTTAATGAGCGTCCTTTCTTAAATCACACCTGTTACCTCTTTCTGACCAAGACAACCAAAGAACGGGCCAGACAACAAAGCAGCTTTACAGCTCTTACCCGCGGCTTTATCGTTCCCAAAGAAATGCAGGATCGGGAGATGGCTCAGAAGTTTCTGGAATCAGTCAGCCAGTTTGAACGGATTATCAATGATAGCGGATTTGTCAAACTGATTCGATTGACAACGGATGAGATAGTAGGAACAGCAGCTCAGGCAGGCATTATCGAAAAGTATTTCTCCTTATCTCAGAATGACACCACCTGCTTACAGGATATGTCACTGGGTGCAGGTGAAATGAAAATCGGTGATAAGTATCTGTGTCTGCATACGCTTTCTGATGTGGATGATCTTCCGGGTAAAGTAGAAACGGATACCCGTTATGAACGATTATCTACGGATCGAAGTGATTGCCGTTTGTCTTTTGCTGCACCCATCGGGGTGCTCTTGACCTGTAACCACATTGTCAATCAGTATATCTTTATCGATGATCATGCAGAGAACCTGAAACGTTTTGAAAGACAAGCAAGGAATATGCACTCTTTATCCCGCTACAGCAGAAGTAATCAGATAAACAAGCAATGGATCGAAGATTACCTGAATGATGCCCATAGTTTCGGCTTGACCTCTGTTCGCAGCCATGTTAATGTAATGGCCTGGAGTGAAGACAAGGAAGAACTTTCTCGAATCAAAAACGATGTAGGTAGCCAGTTAGCACTCATGGAATGTAAGCCACGGCACAATACTGTCGATACACCAACTCTGTTTTGGGCAGGTATTCCGGGTAATCAGGGTGATTTTCCATCGGAAGAAGCTTTCTACACTTTTATTGAACAGGCTTTATGCTTTTTTGTAGAAGAAACAAACTACAAGAGTTCTCCTTCTCCTTTTGGTATCAAGATGGTAGACCGTGTAACGGGTAAACCGCTTCATGTGGATATATCCGACTTACCCATGAAGAAAGGAATCATCACGAATCGGAACAAGTTTGTGTTAGGTCCTTCAGGTAGTGGAAAGTCTTTCTTTATGAATCATCTCGTTCGCCAGTATTGGGAGCAGGGAACACACGTAGTCCTAGTAGATACAGGGAACTCCTATCAGGGCTTATGTGAAATGATTCGTAGTAAGACCAAAGGGGAAGACGGGATTTACTTTACATATACTGAAGAAAAGCCGATCTCTTTCAATCCTTTTTATACCGATGATAATCAATTCGATGTAGAGAAAAAGGATAGCTTGAAAACCTTGTTGCTGACACTTTGGAAAAGTGAGGACGATAAAATCTCGAAGACCGAATCAGGAGAACTCGGTAGTGCTGTCAATGAATACATTAAAAAGATTCAGACTGACCGAAGTATTATTCCGAGTTTCAACACCTTCTATGAGTTTATGCGGGATGAGTACAAGACAGCATTGGCAAAAAGAGAGATTGAAGTCAGTAAATCCGATTTCAATATCGACAATATGCTGACTACGCTCCGTCAGTATTATCGGGGCGGTCGTTTTGACTTTCTGCTGAACTCGGACAAGGAACTGGACTTATTGAACAAACGCTTCATAGTTTTCGAGATCGATGCTATAAAGGGTGCGCCCGTCAAGGCAGCATAAGAAATGTCCTTTGGCAAGGACTAGGTAAGTGTTCTTTGAAAAACCTATCATCACTCG